>PKXH01000011.1 GCA_003133405.1 Acidimicrobiaceae bacterium
GACGGCTTCAATGGGCTTAAAGGCTCTCTCACCCAATTGCTGAAACCGCACGATGGGCTTCACATAGATGCTCGATAAGTCACTGACATCCACTTTCGGAAGCCTCCCCTTTCAGAACCACGTCAACAAAATCAAATCATGCCACGAGGTACTTCGCGGATATCTCCAACCCAATTCAGTCGCGCGACATTCATGGAAGGAATCTCCAGTGGGAGATCGTTAGGGTCGCCTCTCCGACACCAATCAATCATTGGATTGCTTCTGCTTCAGCCTGCAAATGGAAGTTCGANNTACCTATAGGAAAACGAACTCTTGACCTTCCCGGTCGTCGCGTTGAGATTAAAAATTTCTTCGTGGTTGACAGCGATTTGTTGGCTCGGACCATCAGACGGAATAATCAGTCCGCGAACTGTGACCATGTACGTGGCAACTCGCTTCGGCCACTTGGACTTCGTTCCAATCCAATCATGAACGATGTCCAACTTGTTGACATAGCCGCCTAGTGAGACCGAATACACCCACGAGCCCGTTGGCATGGTGAATTGGTTCTTCAAGTCATTCAATGCCATTTGGGGCGACAACAGAATCGCGTGCGAGGCCGCGCTTGACAGGGGAGTGAAGCTAATCGACCCATTCGTCAACGCTCTCTTTGGCAATGGAATGAAAGTTTTGACACTTAGACCCCTAGTTTCGGGATAACTGGACGCGCCCCCGATCGCCGGAGCAATGAATAGTGCCGCAATGAAACTAACGGTCGCGATGGTTAAAAGAGACTTTCTCACAGGTATGCCTTCGATTCGCCAGATGCGTGCTGTACCTAACTATTGTCGGCTCGCACCTTGGAATTACTTCGGGAGCGAAATATTCTCTGTCGACAATTTGTGAGATCATCTATTCCTCCAGCTCAATCCCGACAAATATCCGCAAGTACTTGGCATCAATCCAGTTTGTTCGGGTCTCCGACACCAACGATCTCCGACTGGGGAATCACAGCAGTGGTGGATGGTCGAACTGCCCGAAAGGGAATAACCTGGATGGGCTTGAAATTTCGATGCCGGTGGCGACAGTAAGTAGTAATAGGCACTACCCGGTGGGCAAGGAGATCAATTATGAATTCAATTCGAAGACCTAGTGACTTAACTCGACGCTTTCGAATCGTTGCGCTCGCGTTGGTCCTCGGTGGACTGATTTTGCCCGCGCTCCCCGCTGGGGCGCAACCAGCGCTGACCGCTGCCCGAAACCATGGAAGATTCACTCAAAGCTTCACTCTTGATAATGGGGCCATGAAAGTCCGCCCCGCACCGAAATCGATGAAACCCACGAGGACCGAATCCGAAGCCGCAACCGAGATCTGGGCAACTTCGGGAGTGGCTAGCACCCAACGACGATTTGTTGGGTTCGGTCTCGCCACTATCTCCATCAGGGTCAAGGGCGTGCCCACAGTGAAAAGTCTGCCAGCGTGGATCGGTGTGACCTACTCCAACGAGGTTCAGTCTTGTACTGAAATGACCGGCCCGCCAAAGAAGTTGACTCCTCCTCATTCAGATGGATACGCCGCGGTCATTCTCGGTGACCGCGGCGGCAGTCCAGCGGTTGTCTACACCGCTGCCGCGGACGTGTGCGATAAGTACCGACCGGCGAGCGTTCAAGATGCCCTTGAGATGTGGTCGGTTCCCTGGACCTACGTTCGAGCAGGAGTGGTAGCGGCGCACTACCCAAGTTGCGCCAAGTGGTACTCAACAGCCGGGGGATTCTCTCCCAAGAGTGGACTCACCATCACCGAGTTCGTCACCCAAGCGGAAGATCCCGCCGAAATGCCAAGGGGCTACTGTCAGCCTGCGCATACCTTCATGGACGATTCGAGCCAGGTTGTCGGAGTTACACTCGCTACTCATCACGACACCACGGGGCCCCGACAACAAGTGACATCGTGAAAATTGGCAAGATAGGGTTTAGTTTCGAGCGTTCAAGGTCAGTGCACGTTGGCAGATTTGTAGCCTCGGGCTTCCGACACAAATCATTACTCCGCTGATTCGCCGCTCGGCGCGCGTAGGCATTGTCAATAGTCAGAAGGGTCTAAGTAAGTGGCTTCACTCCCCGACAGTATTCCGGCTGGGGTAATTGAACTATGCCGCCCAAGGCCCGAGACTGTCGATGACGTGCTGGAAGCAATTGAATCGAGTTACCCGGAACTTCATCATTGGCTCTCATGGGCCCAAATTGAACCAACAAGAGAGTGGCTTCTCGGGGTACTTGAAGAGGACCAGGTCAACTTCGAAGCCGACAAACATTGGCCCTTCACGCTTCGTGAGCCTGAAAAGGGCAGCGTCGTCGGCTGCGCTGCCCTTCATACCGGCCCAGAGGTGGGCACTCTGATCATCGGGTACTGGGTTCGCACAGAATGCACCGGCCGTGGTTACGCCAGCACTGCTGTTCGAGCATTGACCGATGCTGCATTCAAGTTTCTCCCCGAGATAGAGCGGATTTGTATCGACATGGACCAAGCCAATTCCGCCAGCGTGGCAGTGGCACGCAGGGCTGGCTACCAACTTGTTGGTGAAGTCGACCGAGACGTCTTGGCGCCTGGACACTCAGGCAGAGGTCTACTGTGGGCGACGGAGCGTTCATCATGGAAGTAGCGAGCCACCGCACGGCAATGATTTCAATAGGTGCCGTGGTCCTCGCGGCAGCAATTGCGGCTGGAATCGGGTGGGGACTCATATCGAGCGCATCTGGCGACCCCGGTGGCAAGGTCTTGGCGCAACTCGTACCAGTGGTTTCGGCACTTCCATCGGGCACTTCCACGACCTACCTGTGGAAGTTGGAACCCACTCAAGACAGCTGCGATGGAATCGCCGGGACGCAGGGGTGGTCGCAGGTTGTCGTGCAAACTGCATTTAGGTGGCGGAAGTCCCCGCAGGCGTTGTTCGCAGCAATGAATCGGCGACTGCTTCGGATCGGCTGGAGCCACGGTGCATCACAAAACAGTTCACCTCCGGGCTACCAGTGGACAAAGAAAATCTCGAATGGCACGAAGGCTGATCTCACTGTCGACAAAGAGCCCTCCTCATCCTTGTGGCAACTCGACGCCGTAGCACCGCCTGTAGGTAGAGCCGCGAGCGGTTGCTAGGAATCCGCGCCAATTCGGGTTGGTGATGTGTATCCAAGGCGAGATCAGTTTCGATTCCTTTTGCGGGCCGTCGATTGAACGGCCACAGCCGCTCCTTAGCATTTTTGCGGACACTTTGGACAAACTTGCACAATAACTAAGTAGGACGAGACGAAGGACTTGGCTTGACTGAGAGTGACGCTGAGATTGTGCGCCGTTCGATGAGGAGCGATGCAAAAGCGTTTGGTGAGCTCTTCTGGCGCCACAACGGAGCGGTTCACGCGTATCTGGCTCGCCGAGCGGGACGCGACGTCGCGGACGATCTCGTCGCTGAAGTGTGGCTTCGCGCCTTTCGAAATCGCTTAAAATTTGATCTTCATTATCCCGACGCCCGTCCTTGGCTATATGGAATTGCTCGCAACGTCTTGAATTCGCACTGGCGACAGCTGACGAAGACGCCACAGCTCGAGCCCGCAGCAATCAGTGATCCGTGGCCCGATCTGGAAAAACACCTTGACGAGAATGAGCGGCGTGCTGCATTGCTAAAGGCGCTCGACTCGCTCACTGTCGACGAGCGTGAAGTGTTACTTCTCGTGGCATGGGAGCAGTTGAGCGCTGCGGCAATTGCGCTCATGTTGGATATTCCCGCCAGCACGGTTCGCAATCGTCTACACCGGGCCCGCGTTTGCATGCGCTCAGGTCTCGGGGCGGACTTCAAAGTTTGGGACCGAGAAAAGGAGAATTGACATGGACAACCTCGAACTCCTGGAGCGCCTCGGCGCAGTTGAACCTCCAGACTTGATGGTGACGGCGCGGGTCGCTGCGGCGTTAGAGGGAGCCGGGAGCGACGGTGGGGGCAAAAATGGCATTCTCAGCCATTCGTTGCGTCTTCGACGTCGTCCCGTTCTCACATTGGCCCTGGCTGCGATCGTGATTGTGGTTGTCGCGGTGACGTTCCTGTCTACGGGCGGTGGATTAACTTCCCCAATCACCTCAACGTGGCAGTCTGGACATTCGATGTCGAATCTTTCAAGAGGTTCAACATCACATCCTCTCCATGGTACGTGGCTTCTTGCGGACGACGCTTTATCCGGCACGTGGCAACAGAATGTGTCGGGTCCTCCTCCGGGCTACTTCACGTGTCCCGACTCTTTGACGTGCTTCGCCATGAGTGGAAGTTACGCCAGTGACCAAGCAAGTGCCGCGACGTCCGAGTCGCTCTACGCGAGCACCGACTTCGGTTCGACTTGGACCGACTATCCAATGCCGAGTGGTTTTCTCTCGACAAGCCCGCTGGTGTGCAGTGACGCCACGGACTGCGCGGTTGGCGGAGCATACAACTCTCAGCCGGTCCTCGTCACGACCAGCGACGGCGGGCACTCGTTCGTCATTGATCCATTGCCCTCCGGAGTTGGGACGATCTATTCGCTCTCGTGCCCGTCGAAGCAGTTCTGCGCCGGGCTGGTCGCAGAGAACGCCGACACCAATTTGGTCCCGGAAAACGCGACGTTGCTCACGACGAGCGACGGTGGCGTTCACTTTTCGAATAGTTCGATCATCGCGGGCGATTCCATGGAGCAGATCGTCTGTTCTTCTGATACGGCCTGCACCACCATCGGAGTAAGTGACTCTCTGGGAATCAATGATTGGACTTCCGGAGTTTCAGCCGTCACCACCAATGGCGGTCAAACGTGGTCGGCGGGAACATTCCCCGTCGGCTTCGGCGTCAATTACATGTCTCAGATTTCGTGCGCCGACGCGCAGCACTGTTCGGTCATTGGCAACATCGAAATGCCGATTGCGAATCCTCCAGCATGCGCGACCATCAAGCCGTCGCCACCTAAGTCCTCGCCAACGACACCACCGAAACAGTCTCGGGCCGTTGCGGCGATATCGAAACTCGAGTATCACTACGCAATGGCTGCCTATCAAGGTGCCGGCTCGAAGTCATTCAGCTGCGAGAGTGGTGGTAATGGTGAAACGATAATCACCGACATTGCGTCGACGTCCGATGGAGGTCGTACCTGGACGCCTGAGCAGTTGCCGAGCGACGTACCGCAGCCACAGCTCTCGGGAATCAGCTGTCCAAGTGACAGTGAATGCTGGGCGTCAGGATCCGCTGCGATTCCCCAGCAAATCGGTAGTGGCTATAACCTTGGGTCGTCAGTTTTGCTCGGCACGACGAACGCCGGAGCGTCGTGGTCGAAGGTCATCTTTAGTGTTCCTAGCGGCTCCCCAAATTTCGACGGACAGTCGTTCCTCAGCGCCGCGTTCATAAGTTGTCCCAGTACCAATGACTGTGCGGCGAATGGATCGGGAGCGCAAAGTGCGCCAAGTGCGCCGGTTTACACGTTGAGAGTTCCCGGCAACGCTGCCTAGATCCAGTCGACGCAACCGGTCTGCACCTTTGGCTCATCAATGACTGTATTGAATGCAAACACAGGTTGGGCCGTTGTCGCCGCTGACGGGTGACAGTGGCCACCGCGCTACAAGCTGCCAAGAGTCGGATGCGTATCCGTCATGTCGGGTGCCCGACTGGAACCCTCACTCAGTCTCTTGATCTCGCGGGGGGATGCGGACCTGCATGTTGTCTAACAGCCCAGCGAGAGAGACGAGAGCGGGACCGTCTGGGCATTCGGTCCCGAGGCATCACCAATAGTGAAGGTACCAACGACCGTCACGCCATCGCTTTCGTACACGGGGATGGAGACATTCCTGTTCTGACTCACTTTGTCCCACGCGAGAGCTTCCGCCGGCGATGTGACGTCACCGCCTCCTGCGCAGTTGAGTTCGCTTGCCTTGAGGTAGCCGTGAGTATTCCCCTGATTGATAATGACAGCGATGAGGTCTGGGGTGCCGCTCTGATTCGACACGCCGTACGTCTCTCCGCTCGCGTTGACGCCCCAGGAGGTCGTGACCTGGTTCACGTACATGGCTTGCAACGCCCATGTTGCGTTCGGGCTGGTCTTGATGGTCACCGTCTCCACGCCAGCGGTGAGCGGCACAACTTCGCTGGCCTGTCGGTCGATTAGTGCGTGAGTCATGTCGGCGGAGTCGCAGCTCATACTTGAACCGTTGGGAAAGTAGAACGAGCCGACGGTGAGGCACGTCAATGTGAGAGAAACATCGTTAGCCGTTGCGGGCGGTGCGCCGATATTAATCGTCGCCGTTCCGGTTCGCATTGCGGCAATGACGATGCCAAGGGGAGAGTTCACCGGCGCACCAGGGGGAGAAAACACTCCCGACGCCAAGGCCACACCGCCGGCGACGAGGGTTAAACCCAGGACTGTGCCAGTTCCCACGCGCCAGCGCCAGCGACGTCGAACGCGAGGAGTGTCCTTGACGGTCGCCACGAGAACCTCGCGCAAGGCAGCTGTGAAGACCGGATCCATCTCGATTGTGCTCATAAGTTCGTCTCCTTTGTCGCGTTGATGTTCTCGTTGTCCTCCAAGGCTCCTAGCGCTGCAGCCAAACGTGCACGCGCACGGTGAAGGCGCGTGCGTGCGGCGCCATCGGTGATGCCAAGGGCAGTTGCGGCTTGAGCTGGTGAGTAGTGCTCGAACACTGTGAGCGTGATGAGGGCAGCGTCCGAGGGCGACAGGTCGCTCAGCGCATCTCGTACCTGTGCAACGATTTCGAACTCCACCATCTGCTTCAACGCAACGTCTTCCGCGCTTTGCGCGACATCGGCACGCGGAAGCGCGGCGATGAGTGTTCGGTATCGACGAAGGCCGCGCGTCAGGTTACGCGCGAGATTCGTTGTCGTTACGAGAAGCCAGGGCAGTACGGAGCCGTCAACCACCCGAACCGCTTTCCGGCGTCGCCAGAGCTCAAGAAACGCACCAGCCGTGACATCTTCCGCGTCGTGGACGTTCGCGGTCATTCGGAAAGCCTGGCGATACACACGGTCGCGATGCTGATCGAAGATAGCGACGAAAGCATCGCCGTCGTTTCCCAGAACGGCCGCCCAGGCAGTCGCCTCGTCCCCATCGGATTTCACCACTAGTACTGTCCGCACCGCTCCAAGCGTTACACGGATTTAGGAATGTGGTATCTACAATCCTTGGAAATGCAATGGTCGAGCTAGAGTGTGGCGCCAAATTCAGGTAGCGGATTATTCCGACCCAACTGAACAAAAGCAATCGTCATTCACAACTCAAAACAACGGAGACCAGGAGACGATGTTTTCGCGTTGCGTGCGGGTTCACATCGGGCCGTGATTCCTAGTACTCGGGTGGAGTCGAACCTTTCACGATGGGCGTCAGCCCCAAGATGAATCCAGCAAAGCAGGAGTTAATTGGACCGTAGCCATCATGCCCATTCGCGACCAGCGAAACGGAAAATGCACGCGCCGGTGTCGTCTGAGAGAAGCGAACTGTAATTGCGTTCATCTGACACCGCGCACCATTTCCGTACTGCTGATCTATAGCGTCAACGTAGGAGAGGCCAAAGGACGCCGTGCCCTTAGGCGCTAGAACAACGGTTCTCGGTAGAACCGCTCTGTAGATCTGAGAACGGGGCCGGTGTACGAACACCACCGGGCGCGGACTGGAATCCTCGGTATGAACAACAACTTCCGGATATCCAGAAAGGGAGCACTTAGACGTTCCGTGATTGGTAATCACGATTGGCGTGCCTTCGTTCCCCGCTGCGGCCTGGGATCGTCCGGGATGCAGGGTCAAAACGCTGGATGAGCATCTTGGTACTGGGGACACAGATCCGTCGGCACTTGCTCCACTAGCCACAAGACCCATGAGTACGATGGCTTGCACCGTTAGCAGTCGACCGATTCGCATCACCCGAAACGTAACACCCAAGGGTCTTAACGAGCGCTCGCCCCATCACGATTGATGGCTCCAAGACTTGATTCGCCAGTCGGAAATTGTTGACGTCGGCCCTCCTGTCGGCCCTCCGACGTGAACCCACACGCCATATGGCATTTGCACAAATGAAGTCGAGTTTGACTAGTTGGCATCAAAGAGACTCAGGATCGGAAGTAGATACTTGACATGAGTACCTTTGCGTGACAAAGTAGTTTGCATGACAGACACTAGTGAGCAAGTTGTAGATGTCCTGGAGTACGCCAATCAGTTGCGCAGTCGAACCCGAACTGCACGCGACGGCAGTTGGTTCGCCC
>PKXH01000091.1:0-7626 GCA_003133405.1 Acidimicrobiaceae bacterium
CACTCGGCGCCACGACTTTCAACAGGGGTCGCGCGGAGGGTATCGACGGCGGCACCGGAATCGACACGACGTTGGAAAGCGCTTCGCGCGCGGCGTGACGGGGACTCGACGGCACCGGCACGTCCTTCAAGAGACCCTGTTCGATCAATCGAAGCCGCACGACGCGCAGTGGCACGAACTCTTCTTGCGCCAATCGAATCGCCTCGCGTAAGCATTCGACGTCGGTCTCGGAGTAGAGGCGATAACCCTTGCGACTACGACTCGGTTGCACGAGTCCCTTGTCCTCGTAGTAACGAATCTTGGAGAGTTCAATGTCCGGGAAATACTTTCGGAGTTGAGCGTGCACTTCTCCGATTCGCATTACTCCCTGGTCGGCGCTCACTGCGTCGCCTCCCAAAAGATAAGTTTGAACTTGCCAATCTGCACCTCGTCTGCGGAGTGCAGGGTGGTCTCTTCGACCCGAGTTCCATTTACGTAGGTCCCGTTGAGCGAGTTGAGGTCGCGCAAGGTGATGCGTCCGCTCGCGGTACGCGTGAAGATCGCGTGATGGCGTGAGACCGAGACGTCATCCAACAGCAGGTCACTGTTTTCGTGACGACCGACCGTCGTGATCTCACCTTTCAACGCGATGCGACTGCNNGCGTTGGCGTTAAGAATTTCTCCACATCGACGGCAGTTCATCGGCTTCACACTAGTTAACTTCGCGAGTGTTCGTCAGGGTCAGTTGTTGGTGAGGGCGCCGTAACCCTCCGCGTCGAGCAGCGCGTCGAAGTCGGCACTATTCGTCGTCGTGATTTCGCAGATCCAACCTTCGCCGTACGGATCGGCGTTGACCGATTCGGGTGCGCTCTTGAGCGTGTCGTTCACCGCGCTCACCGTGCCAGCGACCGGCGCGTAGATCTCCGACACCGACTTCGTCGATTCGACTTCGCCGATCGCGGAGTGCGCGTCGATCGCGGCGCCGACCTTGGGCAGATCGACGAACACCACGTCGCCGAGGGCGTCCTGGGCGTAGTCGGTGATGCCAATTCGAATTATGTCACCGTTGGCCTTCGCCCACTCGTGGTCGTTGGAGTATCGAAGGTCGGTTGGTATCAGCATGGGGCAAACTTACAAGATTCGGCGGGCTCGGCGTCCCGTGCGTAAGGCGTTCAGCGCCGGTTTGACGTAACCGAAGAGCACGATCCACGAAAGCGTCAGTCCCGTGATTCCCAGCACCCAACAGACATCGCGTACGTCGTGCTGCCACGGCAGTAACGCGCCGTGATGGGGATTCGTCGTCAACAAAAAGAGCGGGAAGGTCGTCATCAGGGCAAACGTCGAGACCTTGCCCCACCACAGGACGTCGATTCTCGCGGCGCCCAGCGACGCCAGAACGACCGTCAGTAACGAGACGATCAGTTCGCGCGTCAAAGTCGCCGACGCGAACCACCAGGGCACGCCGCCGGCGGCCGCGACCGCGAGCAGAGCGCTGATCACCAGGATGCGATCGGCGACGGGATCGAGAACCTTGCCCACGTTGGAGACCTGATGCCAACGTCGCGCGACGAAACCGTCAATCCAGTCAGTCGCTCCGAGCGTCGCCAAGAGCCACGCGGCAATGGCCCGATGATTGGTGCCGAACAGCAGCCAGAAGAAAAGCGGAAGGAACGCCAGACGTATGACGGATATCAAATTCGGCCACGTCAGCCATCCCGCGTCCGAGGCTTCGTCTGGACTCATCACTGAAGCGTATTAGGCCACCGTGATGGATTCGTCCAAGTACACGTCCTGGACGGCGTTGATGAGCGCCGCGCCTTCGTTGATCGGTCGCTGGAACGCTTTTCGACCAAGAATGAGTCCCTGGCCACCGGCGCGCTTGTTGATGACCGCGGTGCGCACCGCGCCCGCCAGGTCGTTGTCGCCCTTGGACTCTCCCCCGGAGTTGATGAGACCGATCCGTCCGGCGTAACAGTTGACGACCTGCCAGCGGGTCAAGTCAATGGGGTGATCGGTCGTCAACTCTGAGTAGACCCGGGGGTCGGTCTTCCCGAACTTTACGACGTTGTAGCCCCCGTTGTTGACCGGCTGCTTCTGCTTGATGATGTCCGCCTCGATGGTCACCCCGAGGTGATTGGCCTGGCCGGTCAAGTCGGCGCTGAGTTGGTAGTCCACGCCGCCCGTGACGAAGGCGTCGTTTCGCAGATAGCACCACAACACGGTGAAGAGTCCTGCACGGTGGGCCTCGGCGAAGGCCGCCGTCACCTCCTCGATCTGGTGAATCGAGCCCTCAGAGCCGAAGTAGACCGTCGCGCCCACGCCGACCGCGCCGAGATCGGCGGCCTGGCGCACCGAAGCGAAGAGCTGCTGGTCGAAACTGTTCGGGTAGCGCAACAGATCGTTGTGATTGAGCTTGACGATGAAGGGAATCCGGTGCACGTAGCGACGCGAGACGATGCCGAGGGCGCCCAGCGTCGTGGCGATCGCGCTGCAGTCACCCGCCAGGGCCAAGTCGCACAGACGCGCCGGATCGAAGTATTCGGGGTTCGGCGCGAAACTCGCCGCCGCGGAGTGTTCAATGCCCTGGTCCACCGGAAGGATCGACACGTAGCCGGTACCCCCGAGACGACCGTGGTTATAGAGGGTGCCGAGGTTGCGCAGCACCGTGGAACTGCGATCGCTCCAGGCGAACACGTCGTCGAGGAAGTTCGGACCAGGAACGGTCAGGAGCTCCTTGGGGAACGCGGTGGCCCGGTGTTCGAGCAGCGAGGCCGCTTCGTCACCTAACAGTGCGGCAATATCCATGACCAAATCTTACAAGGTCTACCGACGCTCACCTTCTCTGAAGTACTTCGTGGCGTTCTCGCGACGCCCTACCCGCGGGTAGATTTATTGAGCCATGGACGTCGACTACCGCTCCTCGTTGGTCCGGCGCCTCGCGGCCGTGCATTCGCTCTATTACGACGCGTGCTCCACGATGACGCTCGAACAGATCAACACGGTCGTACGGCCCACGACCTTGCCCATCGCCTTTTCGCTCGTACACCAAGTGCTCATCGAAGACGGGAGTTTGGCCTTCATAGGTGGGCCCGCGCCCCAGTTCGATGACGCCTGGGCCGAGCGGCTTGACCTCGCGATCGACGACCACGGCAAGCACAAGCGCGTCGAAGAGATGATGAACCAACGGGTGGGTAACTTTGACGCCCTGAAGGAGTTCCAGCGCCGCGTCTTTGACGCCACCGAGAGCTACGTAGCCACGATCGAACCCGCCACGTTCAGCGACGTGCTCATTAAGGCGCCCTACGGCGATACCATCGCCAACACCTTCTCGGCCCGCGTGGGTGGCGCGAACGGCATCACCCGTAGCGACGCGCTCGAGTGTTGGATCTACCAGCACGGCCTGCGCCACATGGGCGAGATCGAACATGCCCGCTCACTCGTGGGCCTCACCGGCATGACCTCGTAATTTAGATAATTAGATAAGTTGTAGAATTTCACGAATCACAGATGGGATGTCATGACGCTCGTTCAAGGGACCACGACCGCGAAGTTTGACGGGCTGCGCGACCAATTGGAGACCAGTCTCGCCATTGGCGACGATGTCGGCGCCTCCATCGCGGTCATTCACCACGGTGAAGTGGTCTGCGACCTGTGGGGCGGCTACCGCGACGAGGCCAAGACCGTGCCCTGGGAACGCGACACCCTGGTCAACGTGTGGTCCACCACCAAGACCATGACCTTTCTCGTCGCCCTCATGCTCTACGACCGTGGTGAACTCGACGTCGACGAAAGGGTCTCGAAGTACTGGCCCGAATTCGCCTCGAACGGTAAGGGCGAGATTGAAGTTCGACACTTGATGAACCACTGCGCGGGACTGTCGGGCTTCACCGACCAGATTCAGTCGGAGGACTTGGCAGATTGGGATCGCTGCGTCGAAGACTTGGCGAATCAGACACCTTGGTGGGACGACCGCTCCCTCACGGGTTACCACGCGTTGACCCAGGGCTACCTGATCGGCGAAGTCGTACGTCGCGTCACCGGAACCACCATCGGTCAATTTTTCAAGAGCGAGGTCGCCGACGTGCTCGCTGCCGACTTCTTCATCGGCCTGCCGGAGTCTGAAGAGGCTCGAGTCAGTCTCGTCATTCCCCCATCGACGGCTGAGCCCTTCCCCTCCGACCAGAGCTCAATTAGGTATCGCACGCTGAACTCGCCCCGAATCGATGCCGCCGCGCCCCATCAACGTTGGTGGCGCGCGGCCGAGATTCCGGCGGCCAACGGGCACGGCAACGCGAGATCGGTCGCGACCATCCAACAGATCATCGCGAACAACGGCCACGCTGACGGTCATCGGTTTTTCAGCGAGAAGACCGGCGACAAGGTGTTCCAAGTCCAGACGAGCAGCATGGATCAGGTGCTCGACTTCAACGTCAACTTTGGCCTCGGGTACGGGCTGACCAGCAGCGACGTGCCGCTCGGACCTCGTGCGTGCTACTGGGGTGGATACGGTGGCTCGGTCATCATCATGGATCAAGACATCGCGTTGACGGTCGCCTACATGATGAACAAGATGCAGTTCGGATTGGTGGGTGACACGCGCGGGCCCGCGTTCGCCTTCGCCGCGGCCATAGCGGCCGTCAGCTAGTCGAGCTTTTTCTTCGACTTCGGCGCCACGCGCCGCTTTCGATTCTTGCCCGGCAACGTCGCGCCGAGCTCTCGCAAACGATCGCTCGCGTCATAGGCGTCGGGCTCGGCGATGACCACCCGAGCGAAGAGCTCTCGAGCCGACGTGGTGTCACCGGCCCGATCGTAAACGTCAGCGAGGGTGTACCAGAGACGGACGTGACGGTAGGAAGGATTGCGCAGATTCTTCGCCGCGCCCGCTCGCGTCAAGAGTTCAATGGCCTCGTCGTAGCGCCGTTGATCGGCCCAAGCCTCGGCCATCACGATGCGACCCTCGGCTAATACTTCGGCGGTTGGCTCATTCGCTTGGAGCTCATCGAAGGTCTTTTCCACCGCTCGATAACGGTGGTTCGCCCGGTCGGCGTCCATCACGAGCGGCAGGTGCTCGGGGTCACCGGTGATGGCGAAATACGCGCGCAGGTGAATCTTGGCCATGGCCCAGCGCTCGGCGCGATACGCGCCCAGTCCGGTGAGTTCGCGCACGGCGGCGACGCCAGGCGTCGCGTCCGCGACCACACGACCGAGCCGTAGCGCCTCTTCGTAACGTTTGCGGTCGTACGCCTCGGCCGCTCTGGTGAGGGTGTTGACCATTTTCTCGCGCATGTAGGTCGTGCCAATGAAGGCCCTTCGAACGTCGGCGGCGACTTCCCCGGGCAGGGCGTATTTAGCACGGACCTTGGCTCTACTCGCGGTAGCGCTGGGTTGTGTAGGACGTTCAACGGACTCCCACTGACTCAACGGTTCCGGCGTTCGCTGACGACTCTTGACGTCACCCAGTTCGTGACCAGTGCTGGAGATATTGATCGCCCCCTTGCGAGCGACGCTGCCCCAACCCTTTTGCTTGGCGCGCTCGCCCGCTGCTTGGCGCTGGCGCTCCTCGGGCGTTTGGGCCGCGGGCGCGCGAGATTGACCGGATCTCGTCGGCCGTTCTTGTCGAGACGAAGATTTGCGTGCGGAAGTTGAACGTCGCCCTTCGGACTCGTCGAGCGACTTGCGAAACGGACGGGCCGACTTCGTCGAGTTCGACTCTTCGTCTCGCGGACTTCGACGAGGCCGCGCGCCGCGCGACGATGAGTCGCGGGATTCACCCGCGCGAGCATCGTCGCGTCGAATAGGTTCACGTCGCTCGAATCCCTCGCGCCGGGACGATGATTTGGCCTGACCAGACCGACCTTTTGTCGCTCGTTGCGACGGTCGCGCCGATGACGAAGGCCGATCGCTATTCGGCGGTTTGCGCCCCCGGGGCGCTCGGCGAGAAGGGGGATTCGATGCGGGCACGTTTCATTCTACCTATCGCCCAAAAACATCGAAACCAGCGCGAGTGTTGCTTTAGGGGCACGTCAACGATCGGGGCCTCGGGTGCGCAGTGAGTCTGGATTACCTAAAGTTTGAGTGGTACATTCGCGATATGAATCGAGACCTTCAATCACGTATTGACAACGCCCTGTGGGACATTCAACTGCTTGATCACCCGTTCTATTGCCGGTGGGAGGCGGGAGAATTGAAGCGAGACGAGTTGACCCATTACGCCGAACAGTATCGATTCTTTGAGACGACCCTTCCATGGTTTCTTCAGCATCTGAGCGAGCTACTAAGCCCCGGACCGGCCAAAGATTTGGTCGACGCCAATCTCGCGGACGAAGTTACTCCACCGACTCACGTGGACCTCTTCGAAGCGTTCGCGCGGTTCTATGACGCGTCATGGGTCTCGATGTCACCCGCGACGGGTCGCCTCGTCGACTCGTACGCCCAGGTGCTGGCTCGCGGGCCTTCGTCAGCGCTCGCCGGACTGTACGCCTACGAAAGTCAAGGCGCCGCCATCGCCGATTCCAAGGCCGCTGGCTTAGCCAAGCACTATGGCGCGGACGATGATGCCCTGGTGTTCTGGAACGAGCACGGATCGATTGAAGGCGATCACGCAAAGTGGACCTACGACGCCCTGTCCTCTTTGGAGCCCGATCTAGATGAAGTGGCGTTCGCCACGCGGTTCGTGGGCGAAGCGTGGTGGACCTTTCTCGATGAGCGAGAACTGCAGTCCGCGTAACATCTCGCAACGCCGAAACCCGTATAGGCAAGTCAGCTCCTCGAAGAACGCTGTCGTTGGCTGACGCCGCACACCGTTCGTGCCGGTCTTCAGGACGCGTACGTTTACCGGTCCGTCGAACATCTCGGCGACGCTAAGTTGAACAATGTATTCGAGAATCTTATGACGACGCCACCCTTACCTCAACGTCCAGCGTGGGGCGCCCTCGCCGCTCACTCTCGGGACGTCGGTTCTTGGCACCTTCGTGATCTCTTTCGCGACGATCCTGACCGCGGGCGACGTTTTACGATCGAAGCTGAGGGGCTCTACCTCGACTACTCAAAGAACCTCATCAACGATGAGACGTTGTCGCTCCTGGCGCAGTTAGCCCAAGAGACGGGGATCGAGCAACGTCGAGACGCCATGTTCGCCGGAGAACCCATCAACGTCTCGGAAGATCGCGCCGTGCTGCACGTCGCGCTTCGCATGCCAAAGAACACCCCGCTGGTCGTTGACGGTGTCGACGTGGTGTCGCAAGTTCACCAGGTCCTCGAGCGAATGAGCGCCTTCGCCGAACTCGTCCGGGACGGCCAATGGCGCGGCCACACGGGTAAGCCCATTCGGACCATCGTCAACATTGGCATCGGCGGATCCGATCTCGGACCGGTGATGGCGTACGAGGCGCTCCGGCACTTCTCCCAGCGTGATCTCACGTTTCGCTTCATCTCCAACGTTGACGCGACGGATTTCGTCGAGTCGGTGCGCGATCTGAGCCCCGACGAGACACTCTTCATCATCTCGTCGAAAACCTTCAGCACCCTCGAGACGCTGACCAACGCCACGTCAGCACGTCAATGGCTCGTGGCGAGTCTTGGCGAGGCCGCCGTGGCCAAGCACTTCGTGGCCGTGTCGACGAACGCGGAGAAGGTGGCCGCCTTTGG
>PKXH01000091.1:7689-13897 GCA_003133405.1 Acidimicrobiaceae bacterium
CCCCTCGGTGAGAACATGCCGGTGTTGATGGGCCTGCTGGCGTTTTGGAATAACAACTTTCTTAGCTACCCCACGGTGGCCGTGTTGCCCTACGACCAGTACCTCCATCGCCTGCCGGCCTATCTACAACAACTCACCATGGAGTCCAACGGCAAGCACGTCACCGAGCACGGTCAACGCGTCACGTACGCCACGGGAGCGATCTACTGGGGTGAGCCGGGCACCAACGGCCAACACAGTTTCTATCAACTGCTCCACCAAGGCACCACCGTCGTACCCGTCGACTTCATCGGATTCGCCACGAGCCTCAATCCTCTGGGCCCACATCACGACATCTTGATGTCGAACGTCTTCGCCCAAGCACAGGCCCTGGCCTTCGGACGGAGCGAATCGGAACTTCGCGCCGCCGGCGTCGACGAGCCCTCGCTCGCGTCTCGCGTGATGGAGGGCAATCGGCCCTCCAACGTTCTCTTGGCAAAAGCGCTCTCACCAAGGCTTTTGGGGTCGCTCATCGCACTCTACGAACACTCGGTGTTCGTCCAGGGCGCTCTGTGGGGCATCGACTCCTTCGACCAGTGGGGTGTAGAACTAGGCAAACAACTCGCCGTCGAGATTCTCCCCGAACTTAGGCCTGAAGCGTACGAACCATTGGCGCACGATTCGTCAACGAACGCACTCATTGAGCACTACCGATCGCTAAGGAAGAATGGATACGACGATGACGACCGATAAACCACTGCAGCTAGGTATGGTCGGGCTCGGGCGAATGGGCTCGAACATCGTGCGCCGGCTGGTCAACGACGGTCACGCCTGCGTGGTCTATGACGTGAACGCGAGCGCCGTCTCGGCGCTCGAAGGAGAGCGAATTCAAGGCGCGGGCTCCTTGGAAGAACTGGTCCATGGACTCAAGGCGCCTCGCACGATCTGGCTCATGCTCCCCGCGGCGATCACCCAAGAGACCCTCGACGAGTTGGGCGGCTCCCTAGAGTCGGGCGACGTCGTCATCGATGGGGGCAACTCCTTCTACCAAGACGACGTCGAGCGAGCCCGCCAGCTGGCCACACACGGCATCCACTACGTCGACTGTGGGACGAGCGGCGGCGTCTGGGGTCTCGAGCGTGGCTATAGCCTCATGATCGGTGGCGAAGACGAGATCGTCGCTCGCCTCGACCCGATCTTTAAGTCCATCGCCCCCGGCGACGACGGCGCGCCCGCCACGCCCGGGCGAACCAGTGGCGCGACCGCCGCGCAGGGCTACTTGCACTGCGGACCAAACGGTGCGGGCCACTTCGTCAAGATGGTGCACAACGGCATCGAATACGGCATGATGGGCGCGATCGCCGAGGGTTTGAATATTCTCAAAAACGCCAATGTCGGAAACCAACACGCCGCAGCGGACGCCGAGACCGCGCCCGTCCAGAGCCCTGAGTACTACACCTACGACTTCGACCTCGCCAATGTGGCCGAAGTGTGGCGACACGGCTCGGTCATCAGTTCTTGGCTCGTCGACCTCACTGCCCAGGCGCTGGCTCGCTCGCCCGAACTCAGCGAATTCGGTGGCCGTGTCTCGGACTCCGGGGAGGGCCGCTGGACCGTGGAGGCGGCCATCAACGAGTCCGTGCCCGTGCCGGTGATCAGCGCCGCGCTCTGGCAGCGCTACGAGTCTCGAGGGACCGGCGAGTTCACCGCCAAGGTTCTCTCGGCGATGCGCGCCGGCTTTGGCGGTCACGTGGAGAAATCTTCCTAGTGCACCATGAGTTGGCGACATTCGACGACCTCGACGCGCTCGCTCGAGGGGCGGCGAGTTACGTGAGCAGGCTCGCCCACGACGTCGAGCGCCGCGAGATGCCTTTCACCTTCGCGCTCAGCGGCGGCCAGAGCCCGTGGCTCATGATCCACGGGCTCGTGAGCCAGAACGTGGCGTGGGACCACACGATCATCTATCAAGTAGATGAGCGCGTCGCGCCCGAGGGCAGCGACCTGCGGAACCTCACGCACCTACGCAAAAGCCTGGCCACGACCGCGGCAACGATCGAGGCCATGGGGGTCAACGACGACGATCTCGACGACGCGGCCGCTCGCTACGCGGCGCTCTTGCCCCCTCGCTTCGACTTGGTGCATCTCGGACTTGGACCCGACGGACACTGCGCCTCGCTGGTGCCGAACGACCCCGTGTTGGAAGTCACCGATCGACTCGTGGCCCTCAGCGGTCCCTACCAAGAGACCCGTCGCATGACCCTCACCTACCCCGCACTCGCCCGGGCCAATCAGCTACTCTGGCTCGTCAGCGGCGCGGATAAGCACGACGCGCTCGAGAAACTGCTCGACGGCGATCAATCCATACCGGCCGGACGCGTCGAGGCCGATCGGTCGATCGTGATGGTCGATCGCCAAGCGCTGACACCATGAACGCCGCTGAGATCACCAGTTGGTTCGAACTGAAGGTGAGGACGTGAGCAAACACCAGCCCGTCAGTGAGCGGCCCCGTCCAGAAAACCACGTCATCGTGATCTTTGGCATCACCGGGGACCTCGCTCGACGCAAAATCCTTCCGGGACTCTTCCACCTCTCTGTCGCGGGATTACTGCCCGAGCGTTACCGCATCATTGGCTGTGCACGACCCGCCAAAGCGATGAGTGACGAAGGGTTTCGTACGTACGCGTACGACGCCGCCTGTGAGTTCGCCACCGAAAAGCCGGTGGGTCAGGAGTGGACCACCTTCGCCGAGCACCTGGCCTTTGCGATCGACCCCGACGACGGTCCCAACGGCCTCGAAGCCGCCGTGGCGCGCGCCGAGGAAGAGATCGGCCCCGACGTGCGCCGGTTGTACCACCTCGCCATTCCCCCCGACGCGATGCGCGGCGTCATCAAGCTGCTCGGTCTAAAGGGCCTCAACAAGAACGCGCGCATCATCTGCGAAAAGCCCTTCGGCGTCGACTTGGCGTCCGCCAAAGAACTCAACCGCGAGATCGAGGAGTACTTCGATGAGTCCCAGGTCTTTCGCATCGACCACTTTCTCGGCAAGGAGTCAATCGACAACATCCTCGCCCTGCGCTTCGCCAACGAGCTCTTCGAACCCCTCTGGCGTCGCAACCACGTGCGCTACGTGCAGATTGACGTGCCCGAGACGCTCTCGATCGAGGGGCGCGGCGCCTTCTACGACCAGACCGGTGCCTTTCGCGACATGGTTGTCACGCACCTGTTTCAAGTGCTCGGGATGCTCGCCATGGAGCAGCCCACGTCGCTGACCGCGCGACCGCTGCGAGACGAGGTGAACAAGGTCTTCGAGACCCTGCGTCCCCTCGATCCCCGTGAAGTCGTTCGCGGCCAGTTCGTCGGGTATCAAGCCGAAAGCGGCGTCGAGGCGAACTCCACGACCGAAACGTTCATTGCCTTGCGGGCGTGGATCGACAATTCGCGATGGAAGGGCGTGCCATTCTTCCTGCGAACCGGCAAGTGCCTGGCCGAGAGCCACCAGATGATCACGATCGGACTCCGCGAACCGGTGATGGAGATCTTTCCGAATGAAGCGACGGTAGCTGAGCACACCGGGAATAAACTCATCATCGATTTCAAGGACCCCGGTTCGATCCACGCCCACTTCTTAGCTAAACAGCCCGGACCGCAGATGACGTTGGGACTGGCCAAGATGCACTTCCACTACCGGGACTCGTTTCAGGAGAAGAACAACCTCGAGGCGTACGAACGATTGTTGCTCGAAGTGATGCTGGGCAACCAGGCGCTCTTTACTCGTTCCGACGGCATCGAACGGCTCTGGGAGGTCGCGGCGCCACTGCTCGAGCACCCCTCGCCCATCGAGCCCTACGACCGGGGGTCGTGGGGGCCGCCCTCGATGGAGAGCATCGTTGCGCCCGATCACTGGACGCTCTCTGAATGACGCTGCCGAAGGTTCGCCTGGTCCTGAGCGACATAGATGGCACGTTGGTCACGTCAGACAAAGCCCTCACCGACGCGACGATTCACGTTGTGCACCGGCTCAACGACGCCGGCATCCACTTCGCGATCACCAGCGGTCGGCCGCCCCGCGGTCTCACGATGTTGATTGAGCCACTCAACCTCACCACACCGTTGGCCGCTTTTAACGGCGGGCTCATCGTCGACGGCGATCTCAAAACCCTCAAAGAGTTAGAGATCAAGGACGAGCTCGTAGGGCCAATCATTGACGAACTAAGTGGCCACGATCTCTCGGTCTGGGTCTACCAAGGGACTGACTGGTTCGTACTAGACCTTGCTGGTCCTCACGTCGCCCACGAAACCGACGTGTGTCAGTTCAGGCCCCGCCGATTGGAAAGTTTTGACGGCGTACGGGGCAACATCATCAAAATCGTGGGCGTAAGCGACGAGCCCGACGTCGTCGCCCAAGGCCTTGCCGCATTGGCCAAGGAACTCAGCGACGACGTGTCGGCGACGAGTTCACAGAGCTACTACGTCGACGTCACGCACCGCGACGCCAACAAGGGCTGCGTCGTGGACTACCTTGCCGAGCGACTCTCCATCGATCCTCAAGAGATCGCCGTCATTGGCGATATGTCCAACGACCTCATGATGTTTGCTCGCGCGGGCGTCAGCTTTGCGGTGGCGAACGCTCCCGACAACGTGAAGAACGCCGCGACTCACGTCACCACCTCCAACGACGATGAAGGTTTCGCGAACGCGATGAACCGATTCATTCTGGGTACTTCCTAGCCAACGGGCAGATCGACGAGCCGCCACGTGACTCCCCCGTCGCTCGTACGTTCCAAGGTTTCGCTCGTGTAGTTCTTCCCGCAGACCGCCAAGCCGTGCAAGATATCGGTAAAGACCGCCGAGGGGACGTCCGTGCAGGCCAACTCGCCTACAACAGTCTCTCGATTCGCGGGCACGTTGATTCGATAGATATTGGGCGACACGTTGCCGTAGTCGAGGTACGCGAACGTCTCGGTGATCGGAGCGAAGAAGCCGCCGCCAGTACCCGAGAACAACTTCTGTGGAATATTGGCCCACCGTCGTCCGGCGTCACTCGAGTAGAGAAACGCCACCATCATCCCGGTCGGGCATTCGGCCCAGAGCCGCCGACTCGACACCGCCGTAAGATCACAGCCCGACACGCTGCCCAGCCGTGTCGGGAAAATCTTGCTAAAGGTCCGCCCCCCGTTGTGCGATAGCAGGAGCAGCGGAGGCCCAGACGGCTGCTCGGAGAGCCATACGTTCCCTCCGGCGGCGCCGATCGCGCCCACAAAGCCACCGTCGTAGAACCGACCCATGGGTATTGACGGACCGGTCCAGTCGGTCGCCGACAAGGTCGAATGGAGCAACCGAGAGTCGCGGCAAGGTTGATTGACGCGCGCGCAGTGCGCGAAGACGGCGTAGAGAGTGTTGTCCGTGGCGGTGAACCCGTACACGCTCTCGCCCGAGGGGATCTTCACTCGGTGCCACGACGTGGCCCCATTGGTCGTGGCGTAGAGCGACGTCGCCACCGGGACGCCCACCAAGGCGTAGCCATCCAGAGCGTTGGCGAAGATCATTCGCTGAAGCGATCCAGTGGCCACGTGCGCGATCGGCGACACCGGCGGCATCGCTACAAGGGTGTAGCGGGTGTCGTCGTCGCTCGTTCTATAGAGCTGGAAACAGGTCGTCCTCGCACAGGTCACCGAACTCACGACGTAGACCGTTCGGGTTCCGAGCGCGCGAGCGAGCAACAGGGGCGTCACCAGACGCGGTGTCGTGCTCGTGCCGTTGGTCGCGCCAGCGAGCGTCGGCAAGAGAAGGGCCGACGTGAGGACGAACGCCACAACGAGGCCCACGCGCGCGCGTCGTGCTCGTTGAATGGATCCCCTCACACCCCCAGCATGCTCTCCTGACGGCGATCAAGACGTCACTTCGCACTATCAACCGTTATGTGAATGACCCCCACCTTTCGGTGGGGGTCATTCAAGAAATCCCGGCGGCGACCTACTCTCCCAGAGGGGAACCCCCAAGTACCATCGGCGCTGGTGGGCTTGACTGCTGTGTTCGGAATGGGAACAGGTATATCTCCACCGCCATAACCACCGGAAACCATGCGCTCGACCACTTTCGTGGTCTGAACCGGCGTGAACCGGCTCCCCGAGCGTCCTAGAACGAGCACGAACATCAAATTCCAAGCCCTCGGCCGATTAGTACCGGTCAGCTGAAGGCGTTACCGCCCTTACACTTCCGGCCTATCAAC
>PKXH01000079.1:0-7884 GCA_003133405.1 Acidimicrobiaceae bacterium
ACTGACAGGCCTCCTTGGTGCACCCGGGCGTGTCGTCGGCCGGGTAGAAGTAGAGAACCACGCGCTGGCCGGCGAAGTCCTTCAGTGAAACTTTCTCGCCGCGCTGACTTATCAGCGTAAAGCCCGGTGCCCTTCGGCCAACTTCGAGTCGCGCCACGGCGTCTCCTATGCGATTGACGAGTTGCTCTCTCACGTAGACTAGAGGGGAGCTCGAAGAAATGGGCTCGGGCCCACTGTTACGTACGCCGGTTACGGGTCCAACCGAGAAATGACCCGTGTTTACGTGAGTAGTAAAGCCACTGAGTCGTTCGCGCCAAGCGAAGACTCTTATTCCACCAACAAGACCTTCGCCGACCTTGGCGTGTCCCACGAGCTCGTCGCCGTGCTGAACGCCCAGGGCATCACCACGGCCTTTCCCATCCAAGCCCTGACGATTGCCGACGCCCTAGCGGGCCGCGACGTCTGCGGCAAGGCCAAGACCGGCTCGGGCAAGACCCTCGGCTTCGGCCTGCCGATGCTCCAGCGCATCGCCGCCACGGAGGCTCCCCAGGTCGCCAGCGGTCACGCCGCTCGCCCCCGGGGACTGGTTCTGCTGCCCACGCGCGAACTGGCCGTGCAGGTCTACGAAGTCCTCAAGCCCCTGGGCGCGGCGCTCGGCCTACGGGTCACCTCGGTCTATGGCGGCGCGGACATCGAACGCCAGATCAAGTCGTTGCGCAAGGGCAGCGACGTCATCATCGCCACGCCCGGACGCCTGATTGACCTCGGTGACCGTGGCGAGCTCAACGTGGAGAGTCTCGACGTACTCGTGCTCGACGAAGCCGATCGCATGGCCGATATGGGCTTCATGCCCCAGGTCGAATGGGTGCTGCGCCGTATCGCGACCCACCCCCACCAGACCTTGCTCTTCTCGGCGACCCTGGACGGCGCGGTCGACCGTCTGGTCAGTCGCTATCTGACCAATCCAGTGTTTCACGAGGTGGCCAGCGACTCCCAGATGGTCACGCGCATGGTGCACCACTTCTTGCAGGTTCACCAGATGGACCGAGTGAAGGTCGCCGCGACGATCTGTCGGTCCTTCGACAAGACGCTCATCTTCTGTCGCACGAAGCGTGGCGCCGACCGGCTCGTCGAGCAGCTGCAAAAAGAGGGCGTGCGGGCCGAGGCCATTCACGGCGACCTGCGCCAGAGTCAGCGCGAAAAGGCGCTGGCGGACTTTCAAGGGGAGAAACTGCCCGTACTGGTGGCGACCGACGTCGCCGCACGCGGGTTGCACATCGACGCCGTGGACTGCGTGATGCACTTCGACCCCCCCGAGGATCACAAGGCGTACCTGCACCGTTCCGGGCGCACCGCTCGCGCTGGATCGACGGGCGTCGTGGTGTCGTTGTTGTTGTGGAATCAGGCGATCGACGCCGAAGTCATTATGCGCCGACTGAATCTGAAGCGTCCGATTGTCGAAGTCTTCTCGAATGACCCGCACCTGAGCGATCTGGCGAACTGGGACCCGACCTTAGAAGCCTCCCTTCGATGAGCAAGAAGGCCCTGCCGGTCTACTCGTACGACAAGGCTCTCCAGCGTGCCCTGGTGGTCGTGGCACACCCCGACGACGTGGACTTTGGTACGGGGGGCACGGTGGCGTACTTGACCAATCACGGGGTCGACGTGGCCTACTGTCTCGTCACCTCGGGCGACGCCGGGGGCGACGATTCGACGCACTCTCGCGAAGAGCGCAGCGAGATCCGCGAAGCCGAGCAGACCATGGCCGCCAAAGAGGTCGGTGTGACGAATCTGACCTTCCTGCGCTGGCCCGATGGCCAGGTCGAAACGACCATGGCCCTCCGTCGTGAGATCGCTCGGGTCATCCGCGCCCACCGGCCCGACCTGGTCATTACCCAAAGCCCGGAGCGCAACTTCGAACGCATTCGCGCGAGCCACCCCGATCACCTCGCGACCGGCGAGACGACGTTGCGGGCGGTCTATCCCGACGCGCGCAATCCCCACGCCTTTCCTGAGCTCTTGGGTGAGGGATTGGCGCCCCACACCGTGCCCGAGGTGTGGCTCGGCGGCGTCGCGCCGACGATGGTCGTCGACATCACCAAGACCTTCGATCAAAAGTTCGCGGCGCTGTCGAAACACGTCAGTCAAGTCGGTGGTGCACAGGGCCTGGAGAAGATGCTCAAGTCGTGGTCGCGCCAAACGGCCCAACGGGCCGGCATGAAAAAGGGCAAGCTCGCCGAGGGCTTCCGGGTCGTCGCCACGGGTTAATCACCTTTCGTTCACCCGCCGTAAGGTAGGACGATGGCACGCTCGGGGACGAAGGGTGAGAAGTTGCGAACGCCCATCGGCCTTCGCCAGCCCACCCGAGGACTTCGCCAGACCTTCGTCGGGGTGACGCGAAAGAACTATTCGGGACAGATTCTCGCGGGTGTGACGCTGCTCGCAATCGCGATTCCCGAGCAATTGGCCACCTCACAACTCGCCGGGGTACCGGCCTTCACCGCCATGATCGCCTTCATCGCGGCGACCCTCGTCTTCGTGTTCGCGGGCTCGAACCCCATTGTGTCGGTCGGCGCAGACTCTACGATCGCACCGCTCTTCGCGGTGGCCATACTGCGCCTCGCGCCGTTCTCCTCGACGCTCTACCTCGAGTTGGTCGCGATGACGGCCGTGGTGACGGGTCTGATCGTGCTGGCGGTCGGTCTGTTGAAACTGGGCTGGATTGCCGACTTTCTCTCGCTGCCCATCGTGACGGGATTTCTGAGTGGCATCGGGGTCATCATCATCGTGCACCAACTGCCGAGCGCCCTCGGGGTCACCACGAGCGGCGGCGGCATGTTGCCACGCCTCCACTCTCTTTGGCAGAACGTGGGTCACGTCAGTGGTTGGTCGGTGGCGCTCGCCCTGGGCACCTTGGCGGTCTTGCTCGTGGGCGAGAAGATCAACGCGCGTCTGCCCTGGGCGCTGGGCGCGATCGCGGTGGCCACAATCTTGACGGTCGCGCTGTCACTTGACGCCCACGGTGTCACGGAACTCGGCGCGGTGAGCGTCGGGCTGCCAGCGTGGCGTTTGCACTGGCTCGCGATCAGCCAGTGGGGCGTGGTCTGCACGACCGCGTTGACCTTGGTCATCGTCATTCTCAGTCAAACGGCGGCGACGTCGCGCTCCACCGCGGACGAATTGGGCGTCGAGGCGAACATCAGCCGTGACTTCGTTGGTGTGGGCTTGGCCAACGTCGTGGCCGGCTTGGCGGGCGCGTTCCCGGTCAACGCGTCACCGGCGCGTACGACCGTGGCCCGCCTCGCCGGGGGACGGACCAAGTTAGTGGGACTGACCGCGGCGATCCTGGCCCTCGTACTCTCGCCGCTCGGTCATTACGCGCACACCATTCCACTCGCGGCGCTTGCCGGCGTTTTGTTCTTCATCGCCGCTCGACTCATCAAGATCAAGCAGTTGGCCCTGATCTGGCGGAGCCGTCGATTGGAGTTCGGCCTCGCCCTCATTTCAATGTTGGGCGTCATTCTGGTGGGCGTGGAACAGGGACTCGCGATTGCGGTTGGTCTGGCGATACTCGACCAGACCTGGCGAGCCGCTCGCCCCCAAATGGTCGAACTGGGCCGACGCACCGGCACGACGAGTTGGGAACCGCTGAACGACAAGGGCGTGGAGAGCGTCGATCACACGTTGGTCGTGCTCTTTGACAACGACATCTTCTTCGCCAACGCCGGCGTCTTTCGCCGCGAGCTGCACCAGGTGATGGCGAAGTACCCCACCACGAAACACCTCGTCATCGACGCCGTGGCGATCTCGGACATTGACTTCACGGGCATGACGATTCTTAGCCAGGTGGTCAATGACCTCAACAAAGACGGCGTCTCGATCGTGCTGGCGCGGGCGAATCAACACGTGCAACAAAGTCTCGCCACGTCAGACGACAAGACGCTTCGCGACGTTTCGTTTCACGACAGTGTGAACACCGCGGTGAACGCGGGGCGGGCGGGCGGCTCGGCCCCGCGTTAGTTGGCGGCCAGTTGGCGCAGCACGTAGTTGAGCACGCCGCCGTGGCGGAAGTACTCCGCCTCGGTGGTGGTGTCGATGCGCAGGCGCACCCCAAAGTGCTCGACCTCGCCGCTNNGAGTACATCTCGGTGCCGTCGAGGGAGTGGGACTCGGCGTTCTCGCCCGGTAGGTACTGCAACGGCAACACCCCCATACCCACGAGGTTGGACCGGTGGATGCGCTCGAAGCTCTCGACCAACACTGCGCGCACGCCGAGGAGTTTGGGTCCCTTGGCGGCCCAGTCGCGGCTCGAACCGCTGCCGTACTCTTTGCCCCCGAGCACGATGAGGGGCGTGCCTTCTTTGCGGTAGGCCAGGGCCGCGTCGAAGATATCCATCGGCGTGCCCTCGGGCAGCTTTAGGGTGACGCCGCCCTCGGTGCCCGGGGCCATCTCGTTGCGCAGTCGCACGTTGGCGAACGTGCCGCGCGCCATGACTTCGTCGTTGCCGCGCCGGGTGCCGTAGCTGTTGAAGTCCTTGGGCTGCACCCCGCGTTCGACCAAGTACCGTCCGGCCGGTCCATTCAGACGGATGTTTCCCGCCGGCGAGATGTGATCGGTCGTCACCGAGTCGCCCAGTTTTGCGAGCACGCGCGCGCCGATGACGTCCTCGACGGGGCGCAGCGCCATGGTGAGCCCGTCAAAGTAAGGCGGCAACTTCACGTAGGTCGACGCGGGGTCCCAGTGGTAGGTCACCTCGTGGGTCGTGGGTACCGCCCGCCAGCGATCCTCGCCGGCAAAGATGTTGGCGTAACGGGTGGTGAACATCTCAGGGGTGATCGAGGCGCGAACCGCGTCGGCCACGTCGGCGTCGCTGGGCCAGAGGTCGGCGAGATAGACCGGCACGCCGTTTTCGTCAGTCCCCAACGCTTCAATGGTCAAGTCGATGTCGATCGTGCCCGCCAGCGCGTAGGCGACCACCAGGGGAGGACTCGCCAGAAAGTTCTGCTTGACGTCGGGGTGGATACGGCCCTCGAAGTTGCGGTTGCCCGACAGGATCGACACCACCGACAGGTCGTGTTCGTTCACGGCCTCCGAGACGCCATCGAGCAGCGGCCCGGAGTTGCCGATGCAGGTCGTGCAGCCGTAACCGGCCAGGTAGAAGCCCAACTGGTCGAGCGGATCGACGAGTCCCGCACGCTCGAGGTAGTCCATCACGACGCGACTGCCCGGCGCGAGCGAGGTCTTCACCCAGGGCTTGACGGTAAGCCCGCGCTCGACGGCCCGCTTGGCCACCAGTCCGGCCGCGACGAGCACCGAGGGGTTGGACGTGTTGGTACACGACGTGATGGCGGCCACGGTGATGGCTCCGTCACGTAGGTGTTCGGCCGCGTCGGCGCCGTGCACCTCAATGGGTTCACGTCCGAGCGCGTCGCGAAACGCGCCGCGGGCCTCGGAGAGCGAGACCCGGTCCTGAGGGCGCTTCGGGCCGGCGAGCGAGGGCTCTACGGTCGCGAGGTCCAACTCGGCGTACTCCGAGTAGACCGGTTCGGCGGCGTTCTCGTGGTGCCACACGCCCTGGGCTTTGGCGTAAGCCTCGACCAATTCAACCTGCGACGCGGGACGTCCGGTGAAGGTGAGGTAGTTCAGGGTCACCTGGTCGATCGGAAAGATGGTGCACGTCGCGCCGTACTCGGGGGACATGTTGCCAATCGTGGCGCGCGTCTCGAGCGAGAGCGACGTGACGCCGGGACCGAAGGCCTCGACGAACTTGCCCACGACGCCGTGACGGCGAAGCAGTTGGGTGATCGTGAGCACGACGTCGGTGGCGGTGACGCCTTCGCGCGTCGCGCCCACCAGTCGCAGGCCGACGACCGGGGGGATCAGCATCGACGACGGCTGTCCGAGCATGCCGGCCTCGGCCTCGATCCCGCCGACGCCCCAACCAACGACGCCGAGCCCGTTCACCATCGTCGTGTGTGAGTCGGTGCCCGCCAGGGTGTCGAAGTACGCTTCGCCGTCGCGCTCAAAGACGACCTTGGCGAGATGTTCGAGGTTGACCTGGTGACAGATCCCCATACCCGGGGGGACCACGCGAAAGTGTTCAAACGAGTCCTGGGCCCACTTGAGAAAGGTGTAGCGCTCGATATTTCGTTCGTACTCGATCGCGACGTTCTCGTCGAAACTCGACGCGGTCCCGGTGCGCTCGACAATGACGGAGTGGTCGATCACGAGCTCGACCGGCACCAGCGGGTTGATCTTCTTCGCGTCGCTGCCCAAGGCGATGATGGCGTCGCGCATGGCCGCAAGGTCCACCACGGCCGGCACCCCCGTGAGATCTTGCATCAACACCCGCGCCGGGGTAAAAGCGATCTCGCGCGCGTCGTCGCCGGCCGCTTCACCGTGGCGTTGGGGCGTGTCGGACCAGCGGGCGAGCGCTTCGATGTCGCTCGCGGTGACCTTGACGCCGTCTTCGTGACGTAACAGGTTCTCCAACAACACCTTGATGGAGTAGGGCAGGCGATCAACGCCGAAGGCTCGAAGCCCGTCGGCCTGAAGGGAGAAATAGGTGAGTGAGCGGCCCTCGAGGTCGAGGGTGCTCTTGGCGTCAAAGGAGTTCATCGAAGAGGTCATGAACCCATTCTGCCGTGTTTTTTCGACGTTGATTCCGGTGATCTACGCCACCGCTTTGGTCCAAGTGCGAGACTACAAAGCATGACTTCGACGTACGAAACCTTGCAAGAACGGCTCCAAGAGGCCTTTGACGCCGTGGCGCCCGGCGCCGACCCCGCGCTTCGCACGTCGGATCGAACGGACTACCAAGCCAACGGCGTGATGGCGCTGGCCAAGCGGCTCGGTCGAGCGCCGCGTGAGGTCGCCCAAGAGATCGTGGGGGCGGGCCGCCTGGACGGCGTCGCCACGGTGGAGATCGCCGGACCGGGGTTTTTAAACCTCACGCTGCTCCCGGGGTTCGTGGACCACCAACTCGGCGCGGTCTCTCTCGACGCCCGACTGGGCCTGGCGCCAACGAACACTCCCCTTCGGGTCATTCTTGATTACTCGTCGCCCAACGTGGCCAAGGAGATGCACGTGGGACACCTTCGTTCGACGGTGATCGGCGACGCCCTGGCCCGGATGTATCGATTCTTCGGACACACCGTCATCGCGCGCAACCACGTCGGTGATTGGGGCACGCCCTTTGGAATGTCTATCGAACATCTCCTGGACCTCGGCGAGGGACAGGCCGTCGCCACGTTCTCCATCGGTGATCTCAACACGTTTTATAAAGCGGCGCGTGCCAAGTTCGACGCCGACGACGAGTTCAAGGCGCGAAGTCGTTCGCGCGTGGTGGCGCTGCAGAGTGGTGACCCCGAGACCCTTCGACTGTGGCGAGTCCTGGTCGATGAGTCGCTCGCGTACTTCAGCGACATCTACGCCAAACTCGACGTCACGCTTTTACCTAGTGACGTCGTGGGTGAGTCGTACTACAACGACATGCTCGAGAGCGTGGTGGAAGACCTGGACGCGGCGGGACTCCTTGTGGAGAGCGACGGCGCACTGTGTGTCTTTCCCCCGGGCTTTCAGAACCGTGACGGCGAGCCGCTCCCCCTCATTGTGCGCAAGCGTGACGAGGGTTTCGGTTACGCCGCGACTGATCTGGCAGCGTTGCGCGAGCGGGTGAGCGTGCTGCACGGTGATGAGTTGTTGTACGTCGTGGGCGCGCCCCAGGCCCAGCACTTAGAGATGGTCTTCGCGGTGGCTCGTCTGGCGGGTTGGCTGCCCGAGGGAGTGCGTTGTGAGCAGGTGATCTTTGGCAACGTGCTCGGCCTCGATCACAAGATGTTGAAGTCGCGCAGCGGCCAAACGGTCAAGCTCGTGGATCTGCTC
>PKXH01000079.1:7930-25355 GCA_003133405.1 Acidimicrobiaceae bacterium
GTCTTTGATCTCGAGCGAATGATCGCCTTCGAAGGCGACACCGGACCTTACTTGCAGTACGCGCACGCGCGCGTCAGCTCGATCTTTCGACGTCTCGGCGAGCCGTGGCAAGCCCGTGAGGTGCACTTCGCGTTGGCCGAGAGCCCCTCGCGAGAGTTGGCGCTGGGACTGCTCGCGCTGCCCGAAGCCCTGACGTCGTCACTGGCGAATCTCCAGCCTCACCGGCTCTGTACTTATCTGTTCGATCTTGCGCAGCGCTTTACCTCGTTCTACGACGCCTGCCCGGTGCTCTCGGCCGAGGGGGCGTTGCGAGACGAACGCTTGGCGCTGTGCGATCTGACCGCGAGGACGCTTCGCCTCGGGCTTGAGTTGCTGGGCATCGACGCGCCCGACCAGATGTAAGCATTGAACGCCGCTCAAGAGATGGACCCACTTTTTCACTAATGTACCAACGACGGCGAAACGCCGTTTCAAGCCCCGGGGGGAATGTATGCAGGTCAAGGCCGCAATTGTCAGTGAACTTCACGGTAAATGGCACACCGAGACGATCGAAATCGATGAACCGCACGCGAGCGAAGTGAAGGTCAAGATGGCCTTCGCCGGACTGTGCCACTCCGACGAGCATCTGCGCTCGGGCGACATGGTGCCCGACACCGCGGTCGTGGAGATGCTCTCGGGACGAAGTTCCATGTTCCCGTTCATTGGGGGACACGAGGGAGCGGGGGTCGTTGAGTCGGTCGGCCCGGACGTGACCTCGCTCAAGGCGGGCGATCACGTCGCGGTGTCGTTCATACCCTCGTGCGGGCGCTGCAGTTACTGCGCCTCGGGCCGTCAATACATCTGTGACCTAGGGGCCTCAACGTTGGTGGGTCCGATGATCTCTGACGGCACGTGGCGCCACCATCTGGGCGACGTGAACCTTAATCGCATGTGCCAGCTCGGCACGTTCTCGGAGTACATCGTCGTGCACGAAGCCTCGCTGATCCGTATCGATCCCTGGTACGACCTGCGCGCGGCGGCGCTCATTTCCTGTGGCATCGCCACCGGCTTTGGATCGGCCGTCAATCGAGGCGGCACGAAGCCCGGCGACACCGTCGCGGTCATTGGCTGTGGGGGCGTGGGCTCGGGCGCGATCCAAGGCGCGGTGCACGCCGGCGCCCGCGCGGTCGTGGCGATCGATACCAATCAGTCCAAGGTCGACCGGGCGCTCAAGATTGGCGCCACGCATGGTTGCGCCAGCACCCTGGACGCGGCCTTTACGATTCTGCCCGAACTCACCATGGGCAAGAACTGTGACGTCGTGATCATCACTGTCGGGGTACTGACCGGTGAGTTGATCGAACAGGCCCGTTCGATCACCGCGAAGGGTGGCGTCATCGTCGCCACCTCGATCGCACCGATCAACCAACAGACGGTGGAATTGAACGTCTTCGGGCTGTCGATGTACAACCAAGAGTTGCGCGGCACGGTCTTTGGATCGGAGAGTCCGCGCGTTCAGGTTCCGCGATTGCTCCGTCTGCACCACGAAGGCAAACTGCACATCGATGATCTCATCACCCAGGAGTACCCCCTCGACGGCGTGCAGCAGGGTTACGACGACCTCGAGTCCGGCAAGAACCTCCGAGGGGTCATTCGCTTTTAAGCACTGGCGGCCCCGGTTGTCGGAAAGTACATTGGCTCCGTGCCGTCAGTGTCACCGTTTCTTTGGTTCAACGAGGGGGCCGAGGAGGCCCTCGCGCTCTACGAGCGAGTCTTTGACGACTCGTCGGTTGTCAGCGTCTCGCGAAGGCCGGTGAGCGGTCACGAGGACTTCATGGCTGGCACCGTTCGGATCGGGGATCTCAACCTCATCGTCTTTAACGGTGGTCCGTACGGCGACTTTAAGTTCAACGAGTCGATGTCGCTCTTTGTGACCTGTGCCGATCAGGACGAAGTCGACCGCTATTGGAACGGGCTCAGTGAGGGCGGCGAGCCTCATCAGTGTGGCTGGCTCAAGGATCGATTTGGTGTCTCGTGGCAGATCGTGCCCAAACTCTTCGACGAGCTCATGTCGTCAACCGACGCAGAAGGTCGAGATCGGGTGTTCCAAGCCATGATGAAAATGACCAAATTTGACTGTGCCGCGCTCCAAGAGGCTTACGACGGAGAGAAAAGTTAGCGCTTTTCTCAATTGACAGCGTTACGAGTACTCCGCTCTACGTTTAGTGGCCGTCGAGTCCAAAGACGTTGCCAAAGGGATCGGTCAATTGCGCAATCCTTCGCGTGGCTGAGAGTTCGAGGGGCCCGCGGTGCATCGTGCAAGCGAGTTGGAGAAAGTGAGTCCGGTACCCCTCAAAGTCGTCGGTGCCCAAATAGGCCACGGTGGAAGAGCCCTGGGGATTGCGCCCGTCGTCGTTGGGATGAAAGCCAATTTCGAGGTCGCCAATTTCGATGAATGAGTACTCTCCTTCGTGTTGGGCGACGGTGTTCATGGCTTGAGCCCACCAGTTCGCGGCTTCACTCGGTTGATTCACAAAAAACATGACGGTTTTAATCACTTCATTTCCTTCACGTTGGCGGCGATACTCACCTTGCGCGTCGCACGAGGTGAGTAGTTGCACGACATTACCGCTGGCTCAAAATGATCGAGTTACGTAACGTAATTAGGGTCCAGTGGTTGGGAGCGCTGTCGTTGGATAAAGTACTGGGTTTTGTCCCTTACGTCGGATCACTTTGGACGCGGAGTCGAAGGGAGATCTCATCGAGTTCGAGTGCTCCACTGGCGATATCCCAAACCAAATCAAAGGCGTCATCATTGTTCAGCTTCGTGTCGTGGTCATTGAGACGGAGAAACACGACGGTGCACAACCACGCCAGACGCTTGTTGCCGTCAACCAGGGGATGATTGTTGACCAGCGACTGCAAGAGAGAAGATGCCTTAAGTGCCAACGTTTCGTATGCGTCGAGCCCAAAGGCGCTCGCGCGTGGGCGAGCAAGGGCCGAGTCGAGGAGGCCGAGGTCCCGAACGGGACCAACCGCCATTATTTCGATGATGCCAAGCGCGTCTTCGAGAGTGAGATACTCCGGATCGCTCACGTCGTGGCGAGCCGATCGATCACCTTTCGCCAACGCTCCACCATCTCAACGGTCGCCTTGGCCACTCGATCGTGGTGGGTACCTCGTTCGTAACGTTCAAGGACGGCGCGGCGGATAATCTCCTGGCGCGAAGCGCCCTCAGCGTTCGAGAGCGCGGTCAGGGCCCTCTCCATCTCATCATCAGTTCGCACGGTCAGGGCCATCGATCAATGATACCAGAGTGGTATCACGTTCCGTCTGTACGGAGCCGGTGGCAACTCAATGGCTCGGATGGCGCGACAGTTCTAATCAGTCGATGGTGGATTGAGCCCGAGGGCCTCACGAAATCCCATGGATGACTTAGTGATGGCGGGGGTCAACGAGCGAAACGACTTGGCACCCCAGGCACCTTCTATAACTCCAACCCCGTAGGCCAAGTCGTCGGCAATAGCCAGAGGAATGTCGGCGATATCAAGGCGGTGATGGCGCCAGCGCCACGCGGTGCCAAGCGCAAAAACGCTGAGCGCCCGCGTGCGTAGTCGTGGATGAAGCGCCGCGATGAGCAAAACCACCCCGAAGGTGCGTACGAGGGCTCGGGCCAGCGGACCACCCGCGCGTGCCATGTTGCGCGCGACCACCTCGTTCGCGACGCGGTTGGGCTCATCGGCCGAGGCGAAGAACCGATCGCGTGCGTGGTTGCGAGCGGAGCGAACGATTCGAGCTCCCCACGCCGGTTGCCCCGCCAGCACTGACAACCACGCCATAAGTGTCCAGGGGTCGGCGCGAAGAGGCGCCAGTCGTTCGCCGTGACGTTTGGCCAATTCGCCGCTCGAGGCGCCGTAGCGCTGGCGCTGGAGCCACCACCCGCGCCACGTGTCACGGGCCCGATGGGTCACGACAACCTCGGCGTCGTAACGAACGAGCCAACCTCGTTCGACGAGTCGCCACACGAAGTCGACGTCTTCACCTACGCGCATCGTCTCGTCAAATCCCTCGCCGAAGGCTTCGCGGCGCACCATGAGACACGCGCTCGGCACGAAGCCGATTGATCCACCGGGCACCACCAGGCCACTGCGCTCACCCATGTCCAGGGGACTGAAGTGCTGTTCGAACCGGTCTCGAATCGAGGCGCCCTCGGGACCGCACACGCGCGGCGCCACCACCGCGAGGAGGGGATCGGCGAAGGCCGCACGGAGCCGCTGTGCGACGTCCACGGCGTTGGGCATTGACACGTCGTCGTCCACGAACCACAGAAACTCTCGAGTAGAGGCGACGCCCGCGACGTTTCTGGCGTGCGCGGGCCCCTGGTTTCGGTCGAGTCGAATGAGTGTCGCGCCGAATTCTTCCGCGCAGGAGGCGACGTCGTTGGCGTTCGAAGAGTCGTCGTCGACGACCGTGACGTGAAACTCCTTTAATTGATCCAAGAGGCCGCGAAGTGACGCGACGTTATCGAAGACGGGCACGATGACGTCAATCTCGTCACTGTTGACTGTGCCCGCAAAGTGGGGGTGGAGTAAGCCCTGCTGGATCAACGTGCGAGCGAACCGCTCTTCGCCGGCTTGCACCACGCCGCCACCTTGCCAGCGTCCGGCCACGGCCCGTGACGCGCCGGTGAGTCGTAATAGGCGCCACGGACTTCCGCCGCTCACCAGGTCTCGGTCGAGAAACGTGGCGCGCTCATCCAAGGTGACCTCGGTGCCCTGGGGAATGGGGGACTCGACGGGCGTCAAGGCGAGCGGCAAGTCGGAACTCACGCTGGGAGTCTTTCATGCTTGGCCGCTGGGTGCAGGTCGAAGAAGGCAGAAGAAGGCAGAATAGATTCATGCGAGGAGGAACCGTGACGCCTGAGACAATGACCGTCGATGAAGAGACCGACGAGATGGAAGTGAGTGAAGAGTTGCTAGTGGAGGAAGTCTCCATCGACGGGCTCTGCGGGGTCTACTAGGCCGTGTCACTAACGAGCGTCGACGCATTTGACGCGTCGCAGTACTGGCAACTCAACTCTCAGGTTTCGCTACGCGACGAGACATTCGGGGCTCTGGCGTACCACCACGGCACGCGTCGACTCGTCTTTTTGAAATCGCGCGAACTTGTGGAACTCGTGCGTCGTCTCGGCGACTTCGCCAGCGCCGAAGAGGCGATCACTTCCCTGGTCGTACCCGACCAACGCACTCGATACACGGCGGCGCTGGCATCGTTGTACCTATCGGAGTTGCTCGGTGGGCGCTGAATCGTCGTTACGGCAACGCTTCGAGCGCGGACTCGCCGCGCCGATCTGTCTCACGTGGGAGTTGACTTACGCGTGCAATCTGGCCTGTACGCACTGCCTGTCGTCGTCGGGGCGGCGCGATCCACGAGAACTCACGACGTCCGAAGCGAAGGGTCTGATCGACGAAATTGCGGCGATGCAGATCTTCTACATCAACATCGGCGGCGGCGAGCCGATGATCCGACGGGACTTCTTTGAGCTGATCGAACACGCGGTGAACCAGCACGTGGGCGTCAAGTTCTCGACGAACGGTACGCGCATTGATCAAGCCGCCGCTCGGCGCCTGGCGACCATTGACTATCTCGACATTCAGATCTCAATCGATGGCGTCGACGCCGCGACCAGTGATCGAATTCGCGGGCCGGGAAGTTATGACAGCGCCCGACGCGCCATGGACAATCTGCGCGACGCGACTTTTGGCCAATTCAAGATCTCGGTCGTCATGACCCGGGAGAGTGTCGAGCAACTCGAAGATTTCGAGGCGCTCGCCAAGTCCTACGGCGCTGAGTTACGTCTCACGCGCCTTCGTCCCTCGGGTCGGGGCGTCGCGGTGTGGAACGAGTTGCACCCCTCGCTCGAGCAGAATCGCAGGCTCTATAAGTGGCTGCTCGATCGCCCAAACGTCTTGACCGGCGACTCGTTCTTCCATCTCTCGGCGCTCGGGCCTCCTCTCGAAGGCCTCAATCTCTGTGGCGCGGGACGCGTGGTCTGTCTGATCGATCCGGTGGGCGACGTGTACGCCTGTCCGTTCGTCATCCACGACGAGTTTCTCGCCGGCAACGTTCGCGACGCCGGCTTTGGCGCCGTGTGGACCGAGAGTGAACTCTTTCGTGCGTTACGTGAGCCGGGCAACGCGGGGGCGTGCGCGTCGTGCGGCGCCTACGACGCGTGTCGAGGGGGGTGCATGGCGGCCAAGTTCTTCACGGGACTTGAGATGTCGGACCCCGATCCCGAGTGCGTCTTTGGACACGGCGAGCAAGCCCTCGCGAACAAGAGCGTGACGATCCGCCCGTTCTCGTCATCGGATCACTCCAAGAGGGTGCCCGTCGCGCTGTCCTCGCGCTAGACCACGAGGAGCTCGAAAGGCCGCTCAGGTAGTCTCGCAGTGGGATCTAACGGGGGATAGATGGCGAGTTCGTGGTTCGAGACCGTGGCGATCGCGCAACGACGGGCCGAGAAACGCCTGCCGAAATCGGTCTACGGCGCGCTGGTAGCCGGGTCTGAGAAAGGCCTCTCCGCGAATGACAACTTGGCCTCGTTCGACCAGTTGGGCTTCGCGCCGCACGTCGCGGGTCTCTTTAACGAGCGCTCCATGGCCACCACGGTGATGGGCCAGTCGGTCTCAATGCCCGTACTCCTTTCGCCCACGGGCGTGCAAGCGGTCCACCCCGAGGGTGAAGTCGCTGTCGCTCGCGCCGCCGCCAACCGGGGGGTCGCGATGGGGCTGAGCTCTTTCGCCAGTCGTTCCATAGAAGACGTCTGCGCCGTGAACGATCAGGTCTTGTTCCAGCTGTACTGGTCGGGCGATCGCGACACCTTGTTACAGCGACTCGAGCGGGCAAAGAACGCTGGGGCCAAGGGGATCATCCTCACGCTCGACTGGTCCTTCGCCAACGGCCGTGACTGGGGCAGTCCCTGGATCCCCGAGAAGATCAATCTCAAGGCGGTAGCGAAGTTTGCGCCTTCGGTGCTGGCCCGACCACGGTGGTTCTGGTCCTTCGCAAAGACCGGTCACTTGCCCTCACTGACGACACCCAACATGGCCGCCCCGGGCCAAAAGCCCCCCACGTTCTTTGGCGCGTACTACGAGTGGATGCAGAGCGCGTTACCAAGTTGGTCGGATGTGGCCTGGTTGCGCGCGCAGTGGGAGGGACCCTTCATGGTCAAAGGGGTCTGCCGCGTGGACGACGCGAAACGCGTCGTGGACTTGGGTGCCACCGCGCTGTCGGTGTCGAATCACGGCGGCAACAATCTCGACGGCACGCCAGCGCCCATCCGGGCTTTGCCGGCGGTCGTGGANNGACGTCGTCAAGGCGCTCGCACTCGGCGCGAACGCCGTCATGATCGGCCGGGCGTACCTGTGGGGCCTGGCCGCGGCCGGTCAAGGAGGAGTGGAAAACGTGCTTGACGTGGTGCGCGGCGGTATTGATGCGGGCCTGCTTGGGCTCGGTAAGGCCGACGTCAAGGAACTGGATCGAACTGACGTCCTGGCGCCAGCGGACTTCTTTCGAAGGCTCGGATCATGAGTCGCGTCGCGATCGTCACCGGAGCCGCGCGCGGCATCGGCGCCGCCACCGTCGACGTATTGGTCAACGAGAACTATCGAGTCATCGCGGTTGATCGTTGCCGCGACATCGCGGATGTTCCCTACGCGCTGGCTACCCCCGGCGACCTCGACGCGGTCGTGGCTCGACACGGCGACGCCGTTCTCGGATTGGTCGGTGACGTCAGAAGCGCCACCGACATGCAGCTCGCGGTCGAGACCGCGACGCGCCACTTCGGCCGGCTCGACGCCGTCGTCGCCTGTGCGGGGGTCGTCGCCGGGGGCGCGCCGCTATGGCAGATCAGCGACGGCGCGTGGGACGCGGTCTGGTCAGTCAACGTCCTAGGTACCCGTCGACTCATCGAGGCGGCCGCGTCGACGCTGATCGAGAACGGTCCGAGCGCGAACGGGCGCATCGTGGCGGTGGCGTCGGCGGCTGGATCACTGGGCCTGCGTCACTTGGCCGCGTACTCCGCGGCGAAGCACGCCGTCGTGGGACTCATCCGCGCGGTGGCGATGGACCTGGCCGAATACGGGGTCACCGCCAACGCCGTCAGCCCGGGATCGACGCGCACGGCCATCCTCGAGGCGTCGGCTCGCGTGTACGGACTCGAGAGCGGTGAATCATTCGCCGCGCAACAACCAATCGGGCGACTCATCGATCCCCTCGAGGTGGCGGCGTCGATCGCGTGGCTGTGTTCGCCCGCGTCGTCCGCGATCACCGGCGCCGACATCGCCGTGGATGGTGGCATGACGGTCTCGTAATGTCGCGCCGATCGATCAGCGCGAGCGTGAGCGGAACATTGCGCCGACAAAAAAGCTAGAGTTCGCCGAGCAATTAGCGATAGGCTTTCCAATGGCTCATCGCCATCACTGACAGTCGTGAGAGGTCCTAATTGAGCGAAAACGCAACGCCCGGTCGTGTTCTCATTCTCGGATGTGGATCCGTTGTTCAGTGTCTACTTCCACTCTTACTTGATCACTTCCACTTCGAGCCATCGTCGGTGACGGTACTCGAGAACCGTGATAATCGGGATCGTATTGCGTCGTCGCTGGAGCGTGGCGTTCACTATCAACGCATGGAAATCACTCCGGAGAATCTTGAATCGACGCTGGCGAGTCTGCTTGGCGACGGGGATCTGCTGATTGACCTCGCGTGGAACATCGGACTCAATGAACTCCTCGACTGGTGTCGAGACCACGGCGTCCGCTATCTGAACACCTCGACTGAGGTGTGGTTCCCCTTTCTTGATCCCGCGAGTGCAACGCCGCAAGAGCGCACGCTCTATTGGCGACACATGGCGCTTCGACGTCAAATTGCCGGTTGGGGCTCGAACGCTGGGCCTTCTGCGGTCGTAGAGCACGGCGCCAACCCTGGGCTGGTGAGCCACTTCACGAAGCAGGCCCTCTGTGAAATCGCGGACGCCGTGTTGCGCGACGGACTCCTCGCGCCACGACACGAGCAGATCCGCGAGGCCGTAGCGACGGAGCGCTACAACGTGCTGGCTCAGTTGCTCGACGTGAAATCAATTCACATTGCCGAGCGTGATACCCAAATTGCCGATCGGCCGAAGGAAGTGGGAGAGTTCGTCAATACCTGGAGCGTGGACGGTTTCTACGAAGAAGGGGTGGCACCCGCCGAAGTGGGATGGGGCACCCACGAGCACACACTGCCGGCCCTCGGGCGTACCCACGAGGGCGACGGACCGCGAAATCAGATCTGCTTTGCCCAGATGGCTCACAAGACCCTGGTGCATTCGATGGTTCCTTCGGGACCGATCGTGGGCATGGTCATTCGCCACGGCGAGGCCTTCACGATCTGCGATCACTTGACGGTCTGGGACGGCGACGCCGCCATCTACCGCCCGACCGTGCACTACGCCTACTGTCCCACCGACGCGGCGTGGGCCAGCTTCATCGAACTTGAAGGCCGTGAGTACGACTACCCCGATCGCCAGCGCATCATGAACGATGAGATCATCTCGGGTCGCGACGAACTCGGTGTGTTGGTGATGGGCCATCCCTATAAGTCGTGGTGGACTGGCGCGCGCACCACCATTGAGGAGGCTCGTGACCTCGCGCCCCACCAGAACGCGACAACTATCCAAGTGGCCGCGTCGATACTCGGCGCGGTGCAGTGGTTGCTCAACTCGCCACGCTCGGGCGTGCGGGTACCCGACGAGTTGCCCTGGCGTGAGGTACTCGACGTGGCCGCCCCGTACCTCGGTTCGATGTGGTCCGGGCCTCTCGACTGGGATCCGGTGAGCTCGCACGCCGACTGGTTCGACCGGTGGGCGGGACGCAAACTCGAGCGCGACGACCCGTGGCAGTTCTCCAACTTTCTCGTGCCCTAAATGGCTCGCTTTCGCGTACGTACGTCTTGGCCCGCGATGTCTGGGTCGCGTTAAACCGGTAGTGCGATTCTCCTTGCACGCGTAGCCGACGTAGGGTAGTTAGGGGAAAATGCCAAGGGGGGAGTTCGGCTATGAGCTCAAAGTTTCGCTCCGGGGCGACGGTGCTCGACGCAATTGGCTACACGCCACTGATTGAAGTCGACGGGATCTTCGTCAAGCTTGAGTACCTGAATCCCTCGGGATCCATCAAAGCGCGAATGGCCCGCTACATCATTGAGCGGGCCGAACGAGAGGGCCTGCTCAACCCGGGCGACACCATCGTTGAGGCGTCGAGTGGCAACACCGGCAACGCCATGAGCATGGTGGCCGCGGTCATGGGCTACCAGATGGTCGTCGTCATGCCCGAAGGACTCAGCCCCGAGCGGGCCGCGATCTCGCGGGCCTTCGGGGCCCGGATGCTGACCGTGGGCACGTTTCACGTGAACGAGGCGCTCGACGAGGCGAGCCGACTGGGCGACTTACCCGGATACTTCGCACCGCACCAGTTCGAGTCGGAGTGGAACGTCGAGGAGAACCGTACGTGGCTCGGTCCCGAACTACTCGGACAACTGCCCGAGGGCCGCCTGCCCGACGCGTTCGTGATGGGCGTGGGCACCGGCGGCACGTTGATCGGGGTTGGCCAGGCGCTGCGGGACGTGAATCCCCAGGTACTCATCGTCGCGCTAGAGCCCAGCGAGTCGTGCACGATTCAGTGTGGCGATACCGGACTTCACCAGATCGAAGGCATCGCCGACGGCTTTATTCCGACCATCTATCGCCGTCACGCCTCCATGGTCGATCGAGTGATCGCCGTGCATAGTGACGACGCCGTCATTGAAATGCGACGGCTCGCCCGCGAGCACGGGCTCCTCGTGGGACCGAGTTCGGGCGCCAACATGATCGCCGCGCGTCAACTTCGAGATGAACTTCCCGTGTCGTCGATCGTGGTGACGATTCTCTGTGACGAGGGCGAGAAGTATCTCAGCGAACACTTCATCCCCGCTGAGTCGACGACGAACTAAGACGTTTCCCGGTCGGCTAGAGCGGCGTGACGTACGCGCCGTGGATGCCGCCGTCGACGAGGAACGTCGACGCGGTGACGAACGAGGCGTCATCGCTCGCGAGAAAGAGAACGGCGCTGGCGATCTCTTCGGGCTCGGCGAATCGGCCCACGGGCACGTGGATGAGTCGTCGGGCCGCCCGCTCGGGATCCTTGGCAAAGAGCTCTTGGAGCAACGGCGTATTCACGGGCCCCGGGCATAGGGCGTTCACGCGGATACCTTGACGGGCGAACTGGACGCCCAACTCGCGTGACATCGAGAGCACGCCGCCCTTGGAGGCGGTGTAGGAGATCTGCGAGGTGGCCGAACCGAGCACGGCGACGAACGAGGCGGTATTGATGATCGATCCGCCCCCGCGCTCGAGCAGCAGGGGAATCCCGTACTTACAACAGAGATAGACCGAGGTGAGGTTGACCTCTTGAACCCGGTGCCACGCGTCGAGGTCGGTGGTGAGAATGGAGTCGTCGTCGGCCGGCGAGATGCCCGCGTTGTTAAAGAGGATGTCGACGCCGCCGTAGGTCTTCACCACTTGGGCGTACATCGCCTTCACGCTCTCTTCCTCGGCCACGTTGACCTTGACGAAGGTGCCGTTGATCTCCTTAGCGAGCTCCGTCCCCTCTTTTTCCGAAAGGTCCGCCACGACCACTTTGGCGCCCTCGTCGGCGAAGCGCAGCGCGGTCGCGCGCCCAATGCCACTGGCGGCGCCGGTGATGATCGCGACCTTGTTCTCTAGACGTCGCATTAGTTCTCCTCCGTGGCGATGAACACATTCTTTTCTTCACTGAAACCCAGTAGCGCGTCGGGACCAAGTTCTCGGCCGAGCCCGGACTGCTTGAAGCCCCCAAAGGGCGTGGAGTAGCGCACCGAGGAGTTGGAGTTCACCGAGAGCGTGCCGGTCTCGACGCCGCGCGCGACGCGAAGGGCCCGTCCGATATCGCGACTCCAGATCGAACCCGAGAGACCATAGGGACTCTCGTTGGCTATCGCGATGGCGTCGGCTTCGTCCTTGAACCGAATAACTGACACCACGGGGCCAAAGATCTCTTCTTGAAACGCGCGACTCTTTCGGTTCGACGTCTCGAGCACGGTCGGCGCCATCCAGTAGCCCGGTCCCTCGGGTGCACTGCCGCGAAAGGCCACGTCGGACTCCTCAACGTACGAGCGCACGGTCTCGCGTTGGGCGGCGGTGATCAAGGGCCCCATTTCACTTTGTTCGCTGGTGGGGTCGAGGACCTTGACGGCCTTGACGGCCGGCTCGAAGAGCGTCATGAAGCGCTCATAGGCCGACGCCTCGACGAGCAGTCGTGACCGCGCGCAACAGTCCTGGCCAGCGTTGTCAAAAACGGCGTAGGGAGCGTTCGTGGCGGCCTTTTCGAGATCGGCGTCGGCGAAAATGATGTTCGCGCTCTTGCCGCCGAGTTCTAAGGTGACGCGCTTGACCTGTTCGGCACAGCCCTCCATGATGATCCGGCCCACGGCGTTTGATCCCGTGAAGCAGATCTTTCGAATCGCCGGGTGGGTGACGAAGCGTCGTCCCACCATCGCGCCGTCGCCGGTCACCACTTGAAAGACGCCCTCGGGGAGACCGGCCTCGAGGGCTAACTCANNGTGTTGCCCGCCGCGAGCGCGGGGCCCAGCCCCCAACCGGCGATCGGCATCGGAAAGTTCCAGGGCACGATGATGCCCACGACCCCGAGCGGCTCATAGAACGTGATGTCCACACCGCCAGCGACGGGGATCTGACGTCCCGCGTGCCGCTCGGGCGCACCCGAGTAGTACAGAAGCACGTCGCGCACGTTCCCCGCTTCCCAACGGGAGTTCGAGATCGTATGGCCGGAGTTGGCGACTTCGAGTTGCGCGAGTTCTTCGAGGTGGGCGTCCACCACGTCAGCGAAGCGGCGCAGCAGGCGCGATCGATCGGCGGGCGTGACGCGTCGCCACGCGGGCGCCACTTTCGAGGCGAGGTCGATCGCTCGGTTGGTCTCTTCGAGATCGTGCACGGCCACCGAGGCGATTTGCTCCTCGGTCGCAGGATTGATGATGCCTAACTCGGTGCTCACAGCCGTTCGAAACCTCGGAAGCGTTCCCAGTCGGTCACCGCGGCATCAAACGCCGCCACTTCGACTCGCGCGGCGTGGACGTAGTGATCGACCACTTCATCGGTGAAGGCGGCGCGCGCCGCCGCACTGTGGTCAAAGATGTGCAACGCGTCGTGCAGGGTCGTAGGTACTCGCGCAGCGTCCGCGTGGTAGGCGTTGCCCGCAAAGGCCGCGGGCAAGTTCAGCGACTCCTCGACCCCGCGAAGTCCCGACGCGACGAGCGCCGCGAGCGCGAGGTAGGGGTTCACGTCGCCGCCCGGGATACGACACTCGACGCGAATTGATGATCCGTGGCCCACGACCCGAAAGGCGCAGGTTCGATTGTCCACGCCCCACAGCATCGCCGTCGGGGCAAAGGAACCCTCGACGAATCGTTTGTAACTGTTGATGTTCGGGGCGAGGAAGAGAGAGAACTCTCGCGTGTAGGCGAGCTGTCCCGCTAAGAAGTTCTCGAACACCTCAGAGAATCCATAAGCCTTTTCGCCGGCGAACACCGGTGTGCCACTCTTCTCACGCAGCGAAAGGTGAATGTGACACGAATTGCCTTCGCGCTCGTTGTACTTGGCCATGAAGGTGAGACTGCAGCCTTCTTGTGACGCGATCTCCTTGGCGCCCAACTTGAACAGGCCATGCTCGTCGCACTTGTCCACGAGTTCGGCGTACTTGAAAGCGATCTCGTGCTGGCCATAGTTGCACTCGCCCTTTAATGACTCAACGATCATGCCGGCGTCACGCATGGAGCGGCGAACACGTCCGAGCAGTGGCTCCACGCGCGATGTGCCCAAGAGGGAGTAGTCGACGTTATAGAGATTCGCGGGCGTGAGATGGCGATACCCGGAGTTCCACGCTGCTTCGTAGGTGTCGTCAAAGACGATGAACTCCAACTCGGTCCCGGTCAAGCCAATCCATCCGTGTTCGCTCAGTCGGTCGACTTGCCTCTTCAAAATCTGACGGGGCGAGACGGCGACCGCCTCCCCGGCCACGGTCTCCACGTCGGCGAAGATAATGACGGTCTTTTCGTGCCAGGGAACCCTTCGGACTGTAGAGAAGTCGGCGCGAAACGCCAGGTCCCCGTAGCCACGATCCCAAGACGTCAGGGCAAAGCCGTCCACCGTATTCATGTCCACGTCCGAGGCCAATATGTAACTGCAGCCCTCGACGGCGCCATCGATCTCCTCGGCGAAGAATCGAGCGTCCAGGCGCTTTCCCTGCAAGCGACCCTGCATGTCCGTAATGGCCAGAATGACGGTATCAATGTCGCCACTGTTGATCAGGCGCAGCAGCTCGTCGCGGGAAAGCCGACCCGGGGTTGAAGAACTCACTATCGCCTCCTCGATTCAGTAGTGGTCAAAATGGTAGTCCCGTGAGGCGAGATACCCAATTCTCAACTTGCGCGAAAACGTCCTCGTGGGTCGTTCGCCGCGCGGATCGGTACGCGACATGTCCTCGATGCGTCGGTCCGGCTGGTCTTGTAGCCCAGTGGATCGTCGAACGTGGTCGAGGCCGACTTCGTGGTTCTTGCTAACACGAGGACCGCACTATAGGCTCGCCGAAACGTAGTTCTTGACGTGATCTATATGGGGGGAATATATGCCGGAGGGACTTGATCGGCCGCTCGAGATGATGAGCGACACCGAACAGTTGCATCATTTGGGTTACGCGCAAGAGCTCAATCGTTCGATGAGCAAGTTCTCGAATTTCGCGATCTCCTTCACCATTATTTCGATCCTGTCGGGCTGCCTCACGCTCTACGGCTTCGGTCTGGAACACGGTGGTCCACCAACCATGCTCTGGGGTTGGTTGATCGTCGGGGTGCTGGTTCTGTTCGCCGGTTTCTCAATGGCGGAGATCTGTTCGGCCTTTCCAACGGCCGGCGGCCTCTACTACTGGGCGGCCAAGTTGGCGCCCGGAAAGAGCGGTCCGATCTGGTCGTGGTTCACCGGATGGTTCAACCTCCTTGGTCAAGTGGCCGTCACCGCCGGCATCAGTTTCGGTGCCGCGTTCTCGGTGTCGGCGTTCCTCGCGATCTTCACGAATCAGGGGTACTGGCTCTCGCGCGGACACACCATCGTGATCTTGGCGATCATTCTCGCCGCGCAGGGTCTGTTGAACACCTTTGGCATTCGCCTCGTGGCGATACTGAACAACATCTCGGTATGGTGGCACCTCATTGGTGTCGCGTTGATCGTCGCTATCTTGTTCGCCGCGCCCACGTCGCACAGTCACCAATCGATTGGTTTCCTCTTTGGCAGTTCGGGCTGGCACGCCTTCGAGGGACTCTCGGGGCTTTCCATACCCTTTTACGTCTTCCTCGTCGGTCTGTTGAACGCGCAGTACACCTTCACCGGGTATGACGCGTCCGCGCACGTCACCGAAGAGACGCTCCACGCTGCCGTCGCTGGTCCTAAGGGCATCGTGAACTCCATCTGGATATCGCTGGTGGCGGGATTCATCTTGCTGCTCGGGGTGAGCATGGCTATTCCCCACGTCTTCCCGGTCGTGATTGGCGGTACCAACTTTCCGAACTACGCGAGCATCGCAACGGCTACGGTGCCGTGGGCGACGATCTTTGAATTCGCCGCCGGTCGCGTCACCGCGGAGATATTGATTTTGATCGTCATCGGCGCGCAGTTTTACTGTGGCATGTCGTCCGTCACCGCGAATTCGCGAATGCTCTTCGCATTCTCCAGAGACGGCGCCGTGCCCTTCTCGAGCTACTGGCACCACATCTCCAAGCGCAGTCACGTGCCGGTGCACTCGGCGTGGTTCGGCGCGATTGGCGCCTTCATCTTGTCCGTGCCGTACCTCTGGAGTGCCGTCGCCTATGGTGCGGTCACTTCAATCGCCGTCATTGGGCTCTACGTGGCCTACCTGATTCCGGTCTTCCTGCGTCGCATTAACGGTGGTGCCTTTCACCCCGGACCGTTCAAGCTCAATAAGTGGGGACCGCTCATTGGCTGGATCGCCATTGTCTGGGTCGTCTTCATCTGCATCATCTTGTTGTTGCCCCAGTTCAGTCCGATCACTGTCAGTACCTTTAACTACGCACCTGTTGCGGTTTTGGCCGTGTTGGGATTTGCCGGTATCTGGTACGCGGTGTCGGCTCGAAAGTGGTTCAAAGGACCAAAGATCCAAGGTTCGCCTGAGGAGTTGGCAGCCATCGAGCACGAGTTGAGCGTTTAATTTCTTGCAAGGTCCCCTCCGGCGCACGTGATTCGAGCGCCGGAGGGGAATTTTTGCGTTCTCACGATTTTCGAGACCTTTGTGCCAACCCAATCTGAGGAGGCGCCGTGTCGTTGATGGAGAGTTTCGNNGCCTCGCGGCAGCGAAGTTGGTGCGATTCCAACGCTGTCCCGCAACTGTAAGTGGCCCCTAGGGACCACGAAGCCAGGTCGCCTGCTGCGAGGAGATGTGAAAAATCAGCTCTCGAGGTAAGGAGCGGTTGTTCGGATATCCATCCGTCGCCCACACCACTTCGACGGAATAGGAGATATCCATGCCTAAGTCCCTGCGACTCACCCTCGCACTATCCCTCGGCCTCGTGGCGTTGCCTCTGATTGGTGCCACGAGCGTGGGCGCATCCAGCGCGCCAACGTGCGTCGTCTCGCTCTCACCGGCCGCGACTGAAACGCTCTACGCCATCGGGGCCGGCTCCCAGGTCCAGGCGGTCGACACCGACTCGGACTATCCAACCTCGGGTCTACCCACGAAGCGGATTAACGCTCTCAATCCCAGCCTCGAGTCGATTATCGGGCTCTGTACGACTTCCGCGTCGCACCCGTCGGCCAAGCCCGACCTGGTGATCATCTCGTACAACGCCAACGACATCCAACAGAAATTGACGGGACTGGGTATCAAGGTCGTCCTCCAGGGCCCGCCGAGCACGTTGAACGGCGCCTATCGGGAGATCAACCAACTCGGTCACCTGACGGGACACGTGAGCAAGGCCGCGTCGATCGTGGCGTCGCTGAAGACGACGATCGCGAAGGACGTCGCTTCGGTCCCGGCGCACCCGAAAGAGGTCGTCTCTGTCTACTACGAGCTTGACCCCACCTACTACTCGTTAGCGAGCAATACCTTCGTGGGCTCGATGTTGAAATCGCTCGGCGTCGTTAACATCGCCAACGCCAAGTCCACGTCGGCCGACGCGGGCTACCCCCAGCTGAGCGCCGAGTACGTCGTCAGCGCGAATCCGAAGCTGATCTATCTCGCCGACACCCTCTGTTGTCACGTGAACCAGGCGGTCGTCGCCAAGCGCAGTGGATTCGCGAACGTCAGCGCGGTCG
>PKXH01000079.1:25415-43442 GCA_003133405.1 Acidimicrobiaceae bacterium
GTGCTCGGCGACGTCTTCTCACACGTTGGTCTCGGGCACAGCACGCTCACGCCGACGCAGTCGGCGATCATCTGGACCATACGGGCGCCGCGTATGGTCCTGGGACTTTTGGCCGGCGCGATGCTCGCGGTTGCCGGCGCGACGTACCAGGGCGTCTTTCGCAACCCTCTGGCCGACCCGTACCTTTTGGGTGTCGCCGCGGGGGCGGGACTCGGCGCGACGATCGCCATCATCAACTTGGGCGGAGGACTCAACACGCCGAGTTGGACGCCGCTGCTCGCTTTCGGAGGCGCCATGGTGGCCGTGGTGGTGACGTGGGTGATCGGGGGGCGGGGTCTGCGTTCGAGCACCTCGACGTTGATCTTGGCCGGCGTAGCGGTGGCGGCGCTGTTCACGAGTTCCCAAACGTTTCTGCTACAACAGTCCTCACCCAACTCGATCGCGCTCGTGTACATCTGGTTGCTGGGATCGCTCGCCAGTGCGACCTGGAGTTCGGTGGAGTTGGTGTTGCCCTACGTGCTCGTGTGCGTCGTTGTCTGCGTCGCCGCGGGTCAGGCGCTCGATGTGATGAGCGTCGGCGAGGACGAGTCGCGCTCACTCGGACTACCNNCTTATCGGCTTTGTGGGCATCATCGTGCCCCATATTGTGCGGTTGCTCGTGGGCACGTCGTACCGGCGAATCTTGCCGATCTCGGTGGCCTTTGGCGCGGCGTTCTTGGTCTTCGCGGACACGATTGCGCGCACCGTGATGGCCCCTTCGGAGTTACCGCTTGGCGTCGTCACCGCCATCGTGGGCGCGCCGGTCTTTGTCATCATCTTGAGCCTGCGCCGTCAGAGAATGACGTGAGTACCGTCGAACTGCACGATCTGAGCGTGCGCGCGGGATCGACGACGCTGATCAGTGACGTCTCGCTCAACGTCGAGGCGGGCACGTGGTGCACGGTCATTGGTCCCAACGGAGCCGGCAAGACCACGCTCGTCGAGACGGTCGCGGGGCTGCGACGTCCCTCGAAGGGCTCCGTGTCGATCTCGGGCGAACCGGTGGGTTCGATGAGTGAACGTGAGCGGGCCAAGCGAATCGCGCTCGTGCCCCAACACCCCACCGTGCCCGCGGGCATGAGCGTGCGCGATTACGTCGCGCTCGGGCGAACCGCGTATCACGGACTGTTGCGCGCGCCCAACGCGCTCGATCGAAAGACGGTGGACACCGTTTTGGCCCGAATGACGCTGGATGAGTTCTCGCACCGAGACGTCTTCACGCTCTCGGGCGGCGAGCGCCAACGCATGGTGCTCGCGCGCGCCCTGGCCCAGACGACGATGGTGATGGTGCTCGACGAACCGATCACCGGCCTCGACCTACGTCACCAGATGACGATCCTTGAACTCTTGCAAAAGGAGGTCCACGAGTGCGGTCTCACCGTGCTCGCGACCTTGCACGACCTCACCTTGGCCGGTCAGTTCGCCGATCGACTCGTCCTGCTTGACCACGGCCGAGTGGTGTTGGACGGACCCTCGGGCGACGTGGTTCGCAGCGAGGAACTCGAAGCGTGTTACGGCATGCGACTTCGCGTCGTGGACGTTGACGGCGCGGACGTGGTCATCCCCGTTCGTCACTGAGCGATCACCATCGTGATCGCGCTGGTTACTTCGTGGTAGCACTCTCTACGAGTCGCCGCTCGGCCGAGACGTTGTTGACCACCTCGTAGACTTGACCAAAGACACGAAGGGAAACCCGTGCGACGCACGCGAATCGTAGCGACAATAGGTCCGGCATCAAACTCTGATGAGATGTTGCGCGAACTCGTACGGGCCGGGGTCGACGTCTTTCGCATCTCGTTCGCCCACGGCGACATTGCCTCGGGTGTCGAGCTGTTACGTCGGGTGCGCGTCATTGCGCCCGACCTCGCCATCATGGTGGACATTCCCGGACCCAAGATTCGCGCTGGCTCCTTTGGTACGTCACTCGTCACCTTGAGCGTGGGCGATGAGATCGAACTCGTAGAGGCCTTTGGCGAGGCCTCGAGCGTCCAACGCATCACCGTCGAGCGCAAGGACGTCCTCTCACAGCTCCATCCCGGCGATCGGATCCACATCGGTGACGGTGGGGTTTCGCTAGAAATCGTGCGCTGCAAGAACCAGGTCATCGCGCGCGTCACCTCGGGCGGCGCGGTGATGGGCAAGCCCGGTCTGTCGCTGCCCTCGTCGATCATCAACGATCGATTGCCCACTGACGACGACCGCCTTCGACTTGAAGCCCTGCGCGATGAGGAGTTTGAGATTCTCGCCGTCTCGTTCGTGCGATCGGGATCGGACGTGGACTCGGTTCGTGAGGCGTTGTCGCGCGAGGACGTCATGATCATGGCCAAGATCGAAACGGGTGAAGGCGTTGAGAATCTCCTCGAGATCATCGAGCGCTCCGACGCCATCATGGTCGCGCGCGGTGACCTCGGAGTTCGTCTACCGATCGAGGAAGTGCCGCATCTGCAAAAGGTGATCGTGCGCCTGGGAATCCGCTACGCCCGCCCCGTGGTCGTCGCGACCCAGATGCTCGAATCGATGACGCACGCCCAGGTTCCCACGAGAGCGGAGGTGACCGACGTCGCCAACGCGGTGCTCGACGGGGCGAGTGACGTGATGCTCAGCGGCGAGACGGCCATCGGCGACGATCCGGTCGGCACCGTCATCACCATGGACCGCATCGTGCGTCGCGCCGAACAGTCCTTCCCGTACGCCGAGTGGGGAGCGGGGCTCGGCGTGCAGCATCTCTCGGCTTCGAGCACCAGAGCGTCGAGGGTCACCGCCGCGATCACCGGAGCCGCGTGGCGCGCGGCCATGGACGAAAACGCGGTGGCGATCGTGGCCTGCACCCGTTCGGGTATGACGGCGCGGGCGATCTCGCGATTTCGCCCACCCATGCCCATCGTGGCTATTACCCCGAGTGCCTCGACCGCTCGGCAGTTGCGCAGCTCCTGGGGGGTCCAAGAGATATTCGTCTCGCCGGCGAACGACATCGACACTCTCTGTGAGGTGGCGATCACCCAGTTGATGAAGGTGGGCCTGGCCAAGTCGGGCGACCCGATCGTCTTGATGGCGGGATCGGCGTCGGGCGGTAAGTCCGTCACCGACACGGTGCGCATGCTGATCGTCCCCTAGGCGGTTCTCTGCAGGGGTCCATCTTGCGCGCGTCGCGTCGAAGACCAGTGATCCGTCACCCATCTGGTCGTTGGATTGTCAGTTGCGCCCTAACGCCGAGTAGAGCGTTGCTTCGACTCTCTCGTGCATTCCTTCGAAGTCCACTTTCAATCGCCGACCGGCTTGTTGTTGCAGAAATCCGCCCCAGCCGGGGAGGTAAATCAGCAAACCCGCGACGTCCCACCAGCGCTCGACGGCCCTTCCCGACATCGATTCATAGAGATCGAGGAGCTGTGCAGCGAGTTCGCTCGAATAGAGCACGCTGAAATTCAAACGGATGTGCGCGACGTCGATCCCCGGATTGCCTGTCGACCCCCAGACCCAGTCGACGACGCTCGTGAGCCGCTCATCACGCCACAGCAAATTGAACTGCTGGTAGTCGTGATGGATGAAGCACGAGGCGGAGACCGGGGGACTCTCATCCATCACCGCGAACGCCTCACGCCACAGGTCAGGTCGCTTCGACCACTCCGGCACAATGAGTTTTCCCCGGTCGAGCCACGACTGGGCCGCGGGAGCCTCGATCTCCGCGTGATGAATTCGGACCAACATCGACGCGATTTGATGCAACCAGTCGTCGGGATCCCTCGGGGTGAGTTCTACGTGACCGTCGAGGTACGTCATGAGAAGCGCGGGTTCCTCACACGTGTCACCGTCAGGATCGACGGCGAGCAGCCGTGGCGCGGGGATGTCCGTTCGTTCAAGTCCTTCGAGGACGCGCGCTTCACGCCGTACATTGCCCGGTCCTTCGTGGGCCAAGTCAGGTGACCAACGACGAAGCACGCAACGGTGGTGGCGGCCTCTCGCGTCAACGACCGAGATGGCGTGCATGGCCGACGAGACGCCTCCGGTCAATCGTCGAATGGACGTCACCGTCGCGCCCGGTTCGATCGAATTCGCAACCCAGCGCAACGCCCCGGGAGATGGTGCTCCCACGTCCGGCTGTAGCTGGACCAACCTCAGTGACTCCAGAAGAGGACGATACCTATCGCGAACGCCACCGGGACGATCACGAAACGACGCCGTCGCTGAATAGACATTGATGCGAAAATGTGCTCCCTAGCGATGGGAATGTTCCCGCAAAAAACGCACGAACGACCGGTTGGCGAACCTGTGGTCATGTCGAATCGTAACCCTGACAATCTCTCGGGTGCGTCAGGTATGTCAGTTCCCTAAATTTCCCACTGCACATCGCGCACGTTCGAACTATCTAATTGTTGAACCTGCTCCGCGGACGCAGTCCCTATGAGCCCTTGACGTCTAATACCAAATTCGCCTTGGCGGACCGGGCCCGGAATTGGGCGCTCACCCGGCTCAAATCGTGGGCCCGGGGCTGTACGACCGATGCGAGAGGGAAGTGGATGAAGGCATTGGGCCACACCTGCCACTGGTTCTTAGACGGGTCTTGGTAGATCCGAACCCAGTCGTAGCCATCGGTGATGATCATGTGCTGCTGAGAGATGACGACAGAACTGACGTTCGCGCCGACCGCTTCGACGACGGCCACGTGCCCCGACCACCCCATCTCCCCGTACCAGACCGCGACGGCGCCGACGGTCGGCGTGTGGTTGACGAGCACGCCGTGCGCGCTGGCGGCGGCGACCCACTGGTCGGCGTTGCCAAGGCTGTACTGGGGCGTTGGCACTCCAAGTGAAGACTCCGCGTAGGCGACGTAGTTCGTGCAGTTGTCGCCCGCGTACATCGACCAGAAGGACGCCCAGGCGTGGGAGGGGTACCCGTGGGTGGAGAAAGGACCTTGGCTGCACGCCGTGTAGCCGCTGCACAAGATCGAACTGGCAGTGGCGCCCGAGGCCGAATTCCCCGGCGCGACGCCCCAAGTTGTCGCGAGGGCGCAGGCCACCAGGGCGACCGCCCAGCGTCGGCCTACGTTTGAGAGTCGCCGCCGACCCACGGCGTGAATGGTGGTCACCTCGGCCGACCCGACTTCAGGGCGTGACGATAGAAAAGGTCGATGGCGGAGGCCGCGCGGCCGCCAACCCGTACTATTCGCACATTAAGTGCCTCATGCTGGTTCCCCCCGGCCCGACATCACCCCAGAATGCTCTCCCGACTGGTTACTACAAACCCCGCCGGAGCGCCAAAGGTGATGGGGTCCACGCCAGAAAAACGCCTATGACGAGGGAAGATGATCGTTGGGGCCGAAGAGGGTTCCTTCGGGGGTGACGGTCAGTTGCGACGACTTACTCCTCGGTAGCAGGTATGCGGAATGTAACCCTTTGTGCGTCCGCCAACGTCCTACACACTCTCTTTTCAGACGTCGTTCGCGCCCGACGTCGCCGAACCCGCCTATGTGGCTTCGGGGGCCGTAGTCCCCACCCGCCTCGCTGAAGAATCTTCGGTGAGAGCGGCGTTGCTCACGTACCGGGCATAGGCACGTTGGCGCTCCGAACATGCGAGGCCCGACTCCTTTGACGCCATTCATCCGGGGAGTCTTGGAATCATCCCGATCGTTGTCGATCCCTACGGCGCCATGAGGCGGTAGCCCGCGCCGCGCACGGTCTGGATGAGTGGGTCGAGACCGGTGATATTGAGCTTCTTCCTCAGGTAGCTGACGTACACGTCAACCACGTTGTTGCCCGGGTCAAATCCGTACTCCCACACTTCGTTGAGGATCCGAGCGCGTGAGAGCATGTGAGTCGGGTGGCGCATGAAGAGTTCCAGTAGCGCCCATTCGCGTGGTGCGAGGTCGATGCGCCGACCGGCTCTCCAGGCGATTTTGGTCAGCAGATCCAGACGAAGATCGCCGACGACGAGCTCAGTCGAGGCCGGCTGGGACGAACTGCGCAGGGCCGCGCGGATCCGCGCGAGGAGCTCGGCGAAGGAGAAGGGCTTGGTGACGTAGTCGTTGGCGCCCAGTTCGAGGCCGCGCACCTTGTCGGCGATCTCGGCTCGCGAGGTGAGGACAATGACCGGCAACGACGCGTCACGTTGGCGCAGCACCCGCAGAACCTCCTCGCCCGAGGTGCCGGGCAGTCCGAGGTCCAACAACACGAGGTCGAAGTCCTCGTCACTCGCTCCGAGTATGCGAATCGCCTTCTCCCCGTCGGGCGCGATCGCGGTGGCGTAGCCTTCGGCCCTGAGTCCCTTGACGAGGAATGACACGATGCCGGCGTCGTCTTCGACGATAAGAATTCGCATGCTCAACTGTCCTCGCTCGCGCGCGTACGGGCTCTGGGCAGCACGATAGTCACCCGCGCACCTCCGAGATCCGAGGTCTCGATGGTGATCCACCCGCCATGGCCCTCGGCCACCGCCTTCACAATTGCCAGGCCCAGTCCGGACCCGTCGCGGTCACGCGCCCCCGGTCGACTGAAGCGCTGTAGAACGGCGGCCCGCTGGTCTTCGGGGATCCCTGGGCCCGAGTCGTCGACGCTCAATCTGATGACGTCGTCGAGGTAATCGACCTCGGCGACCAGCGCGATCTCGTCGCCCGGCGCGGTGGCGCGCACCGCGTTGTCGACGAGGTTCATCAGCGCGCCACGAATCTTTTCCGCGTCGACCACGGCGACCAGATCGCGGGGTGCCTGGGGCAAGAGGAACTGGCGATCCGCCAGCACGCGCACGGCGTCGTAGACCTCGTCGAGTAGTGCGTGCACCTCCACGGGCCGAGTGTCGAGGAAATCCGGCTCCATCGCGCGTCCGAGCATGAGGAGCCGCTCGACGACGACCTGGGTGTGGTCGATCTCGTCGATGACCAGGTCGAGGGTCTCTTGCACTTCGAGCGGATCGTGGGCGCCGCCGCGCCCGAGGACTTCGAGGTGCCCACGCACCACCGTCAGCGGTGTTCGCAATTGGTGCGAGACATCCGAGAGCAGGCGCCGCTGGGCCGTCATCGCGGCCTGGACTCGATCGAGCATGGCGTCAAAGGTCCGCGCGAGTTCTCCGACCTCGTCGTTGCTCCCCTGGTCACCCAGACGTTGATCCAGCGTGCCGCTCCCGATCTCGTCGGCGGCGGAGGTAATGCGTCCCACCTTGCGCAGTAGCCGACGCAACAGCACGAAGGTACTGATGACCCCGGCGAGCAACGCGATGGTTCCTTCGGCGATCGACAAAAGGATCTCCCGGGATCGCTCCTTGGCAAAGGCGTTGAGGTCGCTCGTGGCGATGAACGTGCCGACCACGACGTGCCCGGCAACGATGGGAGCGCCTACCAATTCGGTGGGGTGCCCTCCGATCACCGTCGAGACGACGATGCTGTGGCTCGGCGGAGCGAGCAGCCAGGGTTTCACGATCGGACTCGCTAAGACCGGTCCCGAGCCGGGCGTGGCGAGCCGGGTGAACTTCGTCAAGTCGATCACCACCACTTCGCCCGGTGCCAGGGAGTGGTTCCGTAGGAAGCTAGCAGCGAAGGTCTCTAGGTTCGCGGGTTTTTGTTTCAGCGCCTGCTGTTGGAATTCGCGAAGCTCGACGCCGATGCTCGAGGCCGCAACCGCTTGGTAGCTCGACGTGAAATTGCGAATGAAGACCGCCACCACCGCGCCCAGCACCAGCGCCAGGATGATGGAGTTCAGGATGGCGAGACGGCCGGCGCTGCCGACCTTGCGCAGTATCGGCCGTGACTTCAACACGCCATCGAGGCGCGACGCATCTGGCGCGACAGGTCCACGAAGCTCCGGTGACTCCTTCGCCGCGGCGCCGTCGTGGACGGTGTGCCCAGGTCAGCGAGGCCGAGCGCACCACGCATTTGTTCGCGCTGGCTAGTTGTCAATGCTCGTCGACGTGACAGAGGTAGCTGAAGTGGTGGTGGTCGTACTCGTGGTAGTCCCCGTGTTCGAACCTCCCGAGGTGTCCGCACCATCCGATGGCCCGTCGCCGCCCGAGTCCTTCTGGTCGGTCACCGGTGACACGGGATCGATCACCGTCGTGCGGTGCGTGCTGGCAATCGTGGTCGGGGTCGTTGGTACGGCGACGGGTTGCGTGCTCGGTGTTGAGAACGTCGTGGTGGGGACATTGGATTTCGCGACGATCGACGTGACGGTGCTCGCTTGGCCGCCCACTTGGATTGCGGAGGGGATGAGCGCGGCGGTGCCGCCGCTGCCCGCCACGGTGACCAAGACAGACGCGGCGGCCGCCACGATCAGGGAGCCGAGCCATAGGCCCCAGCGCGAGCGGGCGAGCGAAGCCCTCGGCGCGAGCCGACGACCGCTCGGGTCCTCGTCGGCGTGAGGATTGGTCATGTCACGATTCTCCTACATCTCAGTCGGTAACGATAGGCCCGATGGTGCCTATACGACGAACGCGTCAAACGCGCTCCTTGGGTAGCGCCGCGGCGCCCCGCCCGAGGCGCACGGCGACCGGACCAGCGAGCGTGAGGGCCCGAACCGGACAGGCGTTGACGGCGCGCTTCGCCCGCGCCAAGGTCCTCGGGTCCTCGATCGGCTCGCTCTCGACGTCGGCGAAGCCCCATGCGTCGAGCGAGATGCGTTCGGGGATGATCAGTGCGCAGATGCCGTGCCCGTCACATTTCGAGCCGTCCACCGTGAGGCGAATGGTGTCCGGATCTCCTCTCATGGTCGTGGCTTTGGGCTAAGGGGCAGTGGGAAGTGGTCCAATCCGTCGTGGGACTCGCAGACCTCGCCGCGCAGATGACGTGCGAGTTCGGGGGTAAACGTCTCGAGAGCGCTTTCGACGAGCGTGACCACGCCCGTCGGATGTCCACACGCGCCGCGACCGCGCACCGAAGCGGCGTGCTCGCGCAGCCGCCGAACATCACCGCGGCGGGACCTGCCCGCGATGATGTCGTCGATGAATCCCGAGAGAACGGGGAGTCCGAACACGCACGATCCACACTGGCCCGACGACTCTCCCGCGAGCCAGGCAACCAAGCGGGCGGTTTCGGCTAGGCCGCAGACCTCATCGTGCAGTACCGCCACCAGCCCGCAGCCGAGCGACATGCCATGCGCCTTGAGTCCGTGGCGATCGAGCGGTGTGCGCCACGCGGTTTCGCCGTCGATCCAGGTGCCCGCATATCCGCCGAGCAGAATCGCTCGGGGCACCGCGTCGAGTCCGCCAACACGTTCGAGAACCTGGCCGATTGTCACCGGACCGAGGACCTCGACAACCTGTCCGGGCGACACCACGGACCCTGCGAGGGTGATCAGCGTTGAACCGGGCGCTTCGGGTGTGCCGACCTGCGCGAACCAGCTCGCACCGAAACGAGCGACGAGGGCGAGGTGGGCGAGGGTCTCGGCGTTGTTGACCACGGTAGGGCGATTGGCAATGCCAACCTGGGCGGCTGGCTTGGCGCCGCGGCGCGGAATCGCTCCGTGTCCTCCGAGATAGGAGACCACCGCGCTGGTCTCACCGGCGACGTAGCGCGCCGGCGCGTCGATCAACCTGATGTGCGCCGTGTCCATCTTCGCGCCGCGCCGCTCGGCGAGCGCCTGCTCGAGTGCTGCGTTCGAGCGCAGGTGCGCTCGGTGCAAGTAGATGACGATCTCGTTGGCGCCGACGGCGGCCGCGGCGAGGTCGGCGCCATCGAGAATGAGGTGGGGTCGAAGTTCGAGCAGCGTTCGATCCTTAGCGCTCGCGGGCTCGCCCTCGCTCGCGTTCACCACGACGATCGGGGTGCCCGGAGCACTCGCGGCGAGGTCGAACTTGGTGGCGGTGGGGAATCCCGCGCCGCCGCGACCCATCAATCCACTGGCGCGAACCGTGTCACGAAGCGCTTGAGGAGTGGTGCGGATGGTGTCGACGGCGCCGAGGCGACGAACGTGACTGTCCAGCGATTCAGCGCCCATCGATTGCGCCGGTCCCGCGAGAAGACGTGTTCCCGGCGAGCCCGCAACGCCGAACAGCGGTGTTTCGTCGAGAACCATCGAGGTGTCCCTGTCTCGAAGAACCGGTTTGTCGACGATCTCGACGGCACTCATCACGGACGCCGCTCGACCTGGGAGGGGCCGGTGGCGCGGGCGTCGGCCATCGCCGCGGCGATCTCGATGTCACTGGGCGTGGGCGCCACGGTGCGTGTTGCTCCGTAGCGAGTGAGGGCTAGGAGCGCAATGCCGGCCGCGGTGGCCACGTAAAGACCGCGCAGGGCACTGGTGTCGGCACCCGCGAGCACGCCGTGAAACCACACCAGCACATAGGTGAGAATCGCAAAGCGGTGGATCGCACTCCAGTGACGCGCCCCGCGCCGACCGGCCGCGCGAGCGCTCAGTGTGAGCAAGACCATGAAGAACAACGCGATGACCCCCAGGGCCACGGCGAACGTTCGATAACGCGAGAGGCCCGGCACGAACGCCCCCGACCATCCGACGCCGGCGTAGTGGTCGGTGGCGAGCGAAACGAGGTGGCCCGTGACCAGGGCGAGGGTGGCTGTGGCGAGCGCCGCGTGGAGTCGAAGGCGCGTCTCGCTGTGCATGATGGGCCAGCGCAAGCGCCACGGGTGACGCATCCAAATGCCCAGGGCGACCAGCGCGCTCAGGGCAATGAACCCGGCGATGCCCAGTGCGCGCCCGGTGATCCAAGGGAAGTATCGGCTGTGCAGGGTCGGAGCGAAGAGACGAGCGAATCCGAATCCGGCCGCGATCGGCATGACGAGCGCCGCCAACGCGATGACGAGCCAGGATGTGGCGCCGCGCAGGTGATCAGATGACGAACGAGTCATGAGCGTTGCCACATCACGTAGCGATTCATGTTCGCGCTGGAGTCGACCGCGCCGTTGGCGTGCACCCACAGCGCCGCGATACCTTGCTGCCTGGCCGCGCGGGCTATCTGGTGGTCGGCGAGGAAGAGAGTCTTGCTGTCGATCTCGGCCGCCGCCGGATCCTTGCCCACCACCGTGACCGCGACGAGACTCTTTCCCCCCGGACGTCCGGTACGCGGATCGATGAGGTGGTGGACGACTTCGCCACCAGCTCGCCAATGACGAAGCCTGACCGACGACGTCGTCGCGGCCCGGTCGCGCAGCGAAAGTACCGCCAGCGGTTCATCACCGCCAAAAGGGTCCTCGACGCCCACGCGCCAGTTGTCGCCGTCGCGGGCCACGCCGGCGCAGTAGCAATCGCCGCCGGCTTCAATCATGTAGTTCGCGTGACGCGGGGCCAAGACTTGACTGGACCAACGCACGGCGAGTCCCTTGCCGATGCCGCCAAGGTCGACCGCCTCGCCGAGCAGGACTTCGTGCGATCCGCCTCGAAACCGCGGACGCCACGGTCCTCGTTGTCGTGCGCTCGCTCGTCGAACAGGGCGCGGCGCCGTGACGACGTTGCCGCTCGCGAAGGCGAGCGAGCGGTCGTAGCCGAGCGCGACCAGATCCTCCAGAACCCTCGGGTCGAAGCGCCCCTCGGTGCGCTGATGTGCGATGTTGGCTTCCCTCAGCGCCTCGTACAACACGGCGGGCACCTTGTGCCAACGCGCCGGTGCGGCGTTGGCTCGCATGAGGGGACTCGTTGGATCGAAGCGCGTGCACGCCGTTTCGACGGCGTGAAAGACCTCGAGGGCACCGCGAAGCGCATCATCTGATTCGCGGAGCTCGTGGCTGCCCTTCGTCGGGGCGATCTTGATGGTCACCTCGGTGGCCATCGCCCTCGTGGTCGCGATGATCTCGCTCTCTAAGGAGTTAGATAGCACCGGAGGCACCAGTGGTCGTGTGCGTGGGCGGGGCTGGTGTCGGCGCGGGTGCGCTGGCGACGGGTGCGGTAGCGACGGGCGCCGTGGCACCCACCAGTCCGGCGTGCGAGCCGGACTTCGGCGTTGCAAGCTGTCCGGTCCCGCCTCCTGAGGCGAGGGAGGCGGCCGCGGCGCTGGTGGCGGCGGCGGACGCGGCGAGCGCCGCTAGCGTGCGTCGGTCAGCGGCGATCACGGCAGAGAGTCGCGACAGCGTGAGGTTGTTGGCGCTGTTCTGGCCGGCGGCAACGGTCGACACGCTCGAGGTCGCTGCGCTCGTCGTCGGGGCGATCGTGGAGCTGACAAAGGCGTTGGCCAGACCGGCGCCCAACAGGGCCATCGACGTGACGATCGCGGACGGAAGGATGCGTCGACGAGTCTTCGACCTTCGGAGCGCTCGTGCACCTGTCGCGCGACTGGCGGCCATGCGGTCACTTGCCACGAGTAGCTCATCGGGTAGCACTGCGTTGCTCGGTCGAATCACCGAGGGGTTCATTTGGGAATCGGGGTTAGTTGTCACCGCTGCCTCCGTTCGAGTTGCTGTTGTCGTCCGTGGTTGAAGAACTTGCTCCGGTGGTGGTCTGGGTCGTCGGCGCCGTGGTGGACGTGGTTGTGGTCGTCGGCGCCGTGCTTGGCGCCGTTGACGCCGCCCCGGTCGATACCGTGGACACCGAGGGGACATTTGGGCGACTCGCCGCGCGCCGCTGAGCGGTTTCTGACAAGACCAGTTGCTCCAGCGCCGAGAGTTTCGTGCGGGCAATCGTGATCTGCCCTCCGAGACGCTCGGCTTCGGTGGACAGTGAGTGGATGCGCGTCGTCGCGTCCAGGTTTGTGGTGGTGGTAGCCAGGCTCGTGGTCGTGGCCGTGTTCGAAGCGGCGCCGCCCTTGAGCGCCGCAGTTCCGCCAACAACTGCGCCGCCGACGAGCACCGCAGAGACCAGAATCGATCGTCCCCTCATCGGTCCACCGATCGGGTTGAATTTGTCGCCCAATCGGCGCCTTGGGTTCTCTTTGGGCTCCGGGGCCGGGACCGATGACGACACTGACCAAGTGGTCCGGTGGCAACGACGGTGGAACGGTGATGCGTACACTGGCTCGGTTGTAGGTCCATTTGGCAAGTATGGAGGGCGTTTCTTACGGCTCGATGAGTCGGAGATGAGAGTTCGCTCATCTTTTGAAAAGGCCACACGCCAGGCACCGAAGGACCTTTTAGTTGGCCCTTGGGATGGCAAGAGAAGCGTTTCGTCTGGAGAGGACCGTACTTCCACCGGTGCCCCCGACAGGAGTCGAACCTGCGCACATGGCTTCGGAGGCCAATGCTCTATCCACTGAGCTACGAGGGCGGCTTACCTAGTCTACCGGAACCGTTTTTTCAATCTCGTGGTGACGCTCGCAACTTCTAAAGTGCGTGTATGAGTATCGAGCCGATTCTTAGGTCGCTCCTTCCCGACACCGCGGCCCTGCGTCACGACGGCGTGACGGTGGGCGGGGTCGATCTACGCGAGCTCGCTGAGACATACGGCACGCCCCTTTTCGTCTACGACGAGGCGACGTTGCGCGCGCGCTGTCACGAAGCGGCGGGCGCCTTTGACGACGGCGTCGCCTTCGCGTCGAAGTCGTTCCTCTGTGGCGCCATGGCCCGCCTGGCGCTCGAAGAAGGGCTGTGTGTCGACGTGGCGACGGGGGGTGAACTCGACCTCGTGCTGCGCTCGGGCGTGCCGCCCCGTCGCGTGATCATGCACGGCAATAACAAATCCAAAGAAGAGATCGCGCGCGCAATAAAAGAAGGTGTGCATCGCCTGATCGTGGACAACTTCGATGAGATCGAACGACTGGGCGAGCTCGTGGGCGCGGGTACGTCCGTGAACGCGCTGGTGCGCGTGACCCCGGGCGTCGAAGCGCACACCCACGAATACGTGCGCACTGGCCAAGAGGACACGAAGTTCGGTTTCTCAGTGGCGAGTGGCGACGCGCGTCGCGCGATCTCAATGATGCGCGAGTTGGCTGGAGTGACGTTACACGGAGTGCACGCGCACATCGGATCACAGATCTTCGAGGTCGAGGGGTTCAGTCAGTCCATGAGCGTGCTCGCGGACTTCACTCGTGGCGACGACTTTGACGAACTCTGCATTGGTGGGGGACTGGGCGTGGCGTACGTGGCCGGTGAGTCGGCGCCGTCGATTAGCGAGTGGGCGCGCGCGACACGCGACGCCGCCCGAGAGAGCGGACTTCGCGCCGAGGTACGGATTCTGGCCGAGCCCGGTCGATCGATCGTGGCCCAGGCGGGCGTCACGCTTTATCGCGTGGGCGTGGTGAAGCACGTCACGCAGCGCACCTACATGGCGGTCGACGGGGGGATGAGTGACAACCCCCGGCCCGTCCTTTACGGATCGGGCTACGAGGCCTTCGATCTCGGTCGGCCGCTCGCCGATCGGCCACAGAGCGTGCGTCTCGTGGGTAAACACTGTGAGAGCGGTGACGTCTTGATCGACGAAGCGCACCTGCCCGCTGCCACGGGCGTAGGTGATCTCGTCGCCACGCCCGTCACCGGCGCGTACGGCTACTCGATGGCGTCGAACTACAACCGAGTGCCGCGTCCGGCGGTGGTCTTCGTACGTGACGGCAGCGCGCGCGAAGTACTGCGACGCGAGACCGTGGATGATCTCGCGCGACTCGAAGTTTGATAGTCAGCTCGTCCCAAGTGTCGGTTAGCCTTATTTGATGGAAAGATCGGTCGTGAGAGTCGGCGTCATCGGTGCGGGCTTTGTCGGCAGCGCGCTGGTGCAACTCCTGAGCGATCCCACGCGACACCACGCCATAGTGGACGCGGCGACCGCGCCCTTGGAACTGGTGGGCGTGGCGGTGCGCGACGTTTCCAAACCCCGGCCCGGTGTCGATTCGCGCCTGCTCACAGCCGACGTTGAAGGGCTCATCGCTAGTGATCTCGACGTCCTCGTGGAGGTCGTGGGCGGGATCGAGCCTTCGCGCGGCTACATCACGTCGGCCCTTCGACGCGGGGTCTCGGTCGTGACGGCGAACAAGGCCCTGATGGCCGAGAGTGGTACCGAACTGGCCCAACTGGCCCACAAGCACGGCGCCGATCTCTTCTACGAGGCGTCCGTCGGCGGCGCGATTCCAATTCTTCGAGCGCTACGAATCTCGCTCGCCGGCGAGCGGATAACTCGCGTGATGGGCATCGTCAACGGCACCACAAACTTCATCCTGACCAAAATGACGAACGACGGCAGCGATTACGAGCGCGCGCTGGCCGAAGCGCAGGCCCTCGGCTACGCCGAGGCCGATCCCCGCGCGGACGTCGAAGGATTCGACGCCGCGGCCAAAGTGCAGATACTTTCGTCGTTGGCCTTTGGGACGTCTCTATGCGGAGAAGAGATCGCGCGCGAGGGCATCACGGGGATCCGCAGTGTTGACGTCGAATTCGCCCGTCGCTCGGGTTACGTCATCAAACTGCTCGGCGTGGCGGAGCGCGTGGGCCCGTCGGGGGTCTCGCGTCGAGCGCATCCAGCGATGGTTCCACTCGATCACCCCTTGGCGTCAGTGGCGGGGGCGACGAACGCGGTCTTCGTCGAGGGCGTGCGTAGCGGTCCACTGATGTGGCTCGGCCAGGGCGCCGGCGGCGAGCCGACGGCCACGGCCGTCCTCGGCGACGTGCTCGACGCCGCCAGAAACCGGGTCAGCGGCCGCCACGACGCGCCCTTTAGCGGCGACCCGTCCCTGTTCGCCGTCGAGGTTGGTGAGCTTAAAAGCGTCTTTTACCTCAGCGTCGACGTCATCGATCAACCGGGCGTGTTGGCCGAGGTGGCGGGCGTCTTTGGCCGTCACGATGTGTCGATTCAATCGATGGAGCAGTCGGGCTATGGCGACGAGGCTCGCCTCTCGTTTCTCACCCACATCGCCCTGAGCAGTGACGTCAGCGCCACCGTTGAGGAGTTGACCTCGCTCAAGTCGGTCGACTCGGTGGGCGCGTGTCTGCGGGTCATCGATCGGGGTGGTGCGTGAGCTCCTGGCGGGGGATCCTTCACGAATACGCGGCCTGGTTAAATCTCGATGGCGTGACCGATGTCGTCACCCTCCATGAAGGTAATACCCCGTTGCTACGCGCCGATCGGCTCTCCGAGCGCCTCGAAGCCGACGTATGGCTCAAGTGCGAAGGGATGAACCCCACGGGATCGTTCAAGGATCGCGGCATGACGATGGCCATCACCAAAGCCAAAGCCAAAGGGGTGAGGACCGTCATTTGCGGTTCGACGGGAAATACTTCAGCCTCGGCCGCGGCCTACGCCGCCAAGGCCGATATGGGATGCGTGGTGCTGGTGCCCCAGGGCAAGATCGCCCAGGGCAAGTTGGCCCAGGCCATCGTGTACGGCGCGAAGGTCCTCGAGATCCGTGGCAACTTCGACCAGGCGCTCAACTTAGCGAGGGAGCTCACCCAGCATCTGCCGATCACCATCGTCAACTCCATCAACCCCGATCGGATCGAAGGTCAAAAGACGGGCGCCTTCGAGATCGTGGACGAACTGGGCAAAGCGCCCGACATCTTGTCGATCCCCGTGGGCAACGCCGGGAACATCACCGCGTACTGGCGGGGCTTTACCCAGTACCACTTCGCGAAGCGCTGCGCCACGCTGCCCAAGATGTGGGGCTTCCAAGCGGCCGGTGCGGCGCCCATTGTGTTAGGTCATCCCGTCGAGAACCCCGAAACCATCGCGACCGCGATCCGTATTGGCAATCCCGCGAGCTGGGTGCCGGCCCTGGAAGTGATACATGAGTCACTGGGTGACATCCGAGCCGTCACTGACGAAGAGATCATCGACGCCTATCACTACGTGGCGCGTTATGAGTCGGTGTTCTGTGAACCGGCGTCGGCCGCGTCGGTGGCGGGACTGTTGAAGTTCGGTGTCCCGAAGGGCGCGACCGTGGTGTGCGTGCTGACGGGCAACGGCCTAAAGGACCCCGACACGGCCGTGGACTTGAGCGCGGCGCCCGACGTCGTGGACGCGTCGATCGACGCGTTGTTGAGCGAACTTTCTATGATGTTTGCATCGGCGCCTCGGTAGGCTACACTGTTACTTGTCGTCCGTTCGGCGTTGCCGGCGTAAGGAATATCTTCCGAGACGACTTTTCCCGATTTTCTTCTCCGCCCTGTGGCATCGTTGCGGGCGGCGAGAAAGGAATTTTCATGGCTATTAAGCCCGCCCCAGATCGTTCAGATCTCGAGTCCAAGACTCGCGAGGATCTCCAAACGATCGCCAAAGTCAAAGGCGTCGACGCCCCCGCTCGCGCTACCAAAGCTGTGCTCATCGAGGCCATCATGAGCGACCTGCCCGATTCGCCCGATTCGCCCGACTCCTCGGGTGCCCAAAGTTCACGCGCGGTGCGCTCTCGTCGTACCGTCGCCACGCCCGACGACGACTTCGATGAACTGCTCGGTGAGTTCGTCGCCGACGCCAAACCCGAGACGACGTCGCCCCCGGCCAGCGTGCCGGGCGAGTCCGTCCCCGTCTCGGAGCGCTCTGCGCCCCGCCAGTTCAATCAACCACGCACCGAGCGTCAACCCCGCGAGTTCTCGAACGACTCGAATAACCGAAGCCGGCGCAACCGGCGCAACCGTAACGGCCGGGAGCGCTTTGGCGGCGAGGCGATGCCCAACGCCGATCAGCCCTACGCCGGGGAACTCGTCGAAATCGAGGGACTGCTCGACCTGCGCGACGACGGCTATGGCTTCTTGCGCACCAAGGGCTATCACGCCTCACCCAACGACGTCTATGTCTCGATTAACCAGGTCCGTCGCTATCACTTGCGCAAGGGCGACTCGATCGTCGGGGGCTTTCGACCCGCGGCGAGTAACGAGAAGTACCCCGCCTTGTTGCGCGTGGACAGCGTCGCGGGCCTCGATCCCGAGGTGGCGCGCTTACGCCCGCGCTTTGAGGACTTAACGCCGCTCTTTCCCGACGAGAAGCTGAACCTCGAGACCAACGAGGGCAAGATGGACCCCACGCCGCGTATCGTCGACCTCTTGTCGCCCATCGGTAAGGGCCAGCGCGGACTCATCGTCTCGCCGCCCAAGGCCGGCAAGACCACGATCATGAAGCAGATCGCCCAGTCGATTGAAGTGAACAATCCCGAGGTCCACATGATGGTCCTCCTCGTAGACGAACGTCCCGAAGAGGTCACCGACATCCG
>PKXH01000056.1 GCA_003133405.1 Acidimicrobiaceae bacterium
AACCAGTGGGTGAACTCGTACAAGCGCCTCGTGCCCGGGGCCGAAGCGCCGGTGGACGCGAAGTGGGCCCGCTACGACGCGGCCGCTTTGGTGCGCGTGCCCTCGGTGAAGCCCGGACGCATCGACTCAACGAGAATCGAGTACCGCTCGCCCGATGCCGCGGCGAACCCCTACCTCGCCTTCGCGGTCATGTTGGCGGCGGGGCTCCGCGGAGTGATGGGCAACTACGAGTTGCCCCCCGAAGGCGAACGCACCGCGGCGCTACCCCAATCACTGGCCCAGGCGGTCGATCTCATGGCCTGCTCGTCGCTCATGCACGAGACGCTCGGCAGTCACCTGGTCGAATGGTTCTTACGCAACAAGCGCGCCGAGTGGGACGCCTACCGCGGTCAGGTTACCCCCTTTGAACTCGAGAGGTATCTCCCGCTGCTGTGAGTATCGACGTCGTGCTCTGCGTTCCCTCATGCGAAGGGCCAGTGCGCAAGGCCTTTGACGTCACGGGGGTCACCCCGGCCGTCGCCACCTCCGCTCGTTTGAACGAGATCACCGCGCTCGAGCCCGCGAACGGCTTTTCCGGAGCGGTCATCAACGCCGCGGCGCTGCCCTTTAGCGAGGCCATGGGACTCTGTCGCCAACTGCGCCAACGCGAGCGCGCGGTGGGACCGATCATCTTGCTGCTCGACCACTACCAGCTCGATGAACTGACGTTCCGCGAGGACCTCTTCGACGACTTCGTGGTTGGTCCCTACGACGTGAGTGAACTGGCGACTCGTCTGCGACACCGATTGCGCCGGGCGGGCAACGAGAGCGTGGCCCCGCGCATCGAGCACGCGGGGCTCTCAATGAACCTCGAGACCTACCAGGCGTCCATCGCCGGACGGGTGATGGACCTCACGTACATGGAGTACGAGCTGTTGCGCTTCCTCGCGACCAACCCCAATCGCGTCTTCACTCGAGCGACGCTACTCAGTCGCGTGTGGGGCTACGAGTACTACGGCGGCGCGCGTACCGTGGACGTGCACGTACGTCGACTACGAGCGAAGATGGGTGAAGAGCACGCGCACCTGATCCAAACAGTGCGCTCGGTCGGCTACAAGTTCGGCATGTCGAACGAGTTCAGCGATTAGCGCTCGGGCACGTAGGCCCACAGCTCCACTTCCGCCTGGGCCCCCAGCGGGAGTTGGGCGACCGCGACGGCCGTACGAGTGGGCAGTGGATCACCGAAGACGTCGAGCCAGACCTCGTTGCACGCGGCGAAGTCCTTCATGTCCAGCACGAACAGCGAGGCCTTGACCACGTCGCCCAACGTGGCGCCGGCTTCGGCGAGGACGCGCTTCGCGTTCTCGAGCGCTTGACGAACTTCGGCCGCCGTGCCGCCCTCGACGAACGTCGTGGTCTCTCGGTCGGGCAGCACGCCGAGCTGGCCCGAGAGAACGACGAAGTCGCCGGCACGGCGCCAGGGGGAGTAAGGGCGCTGAGGGCTCACGAAACTCAGCTAAAGGAGTTCCCGCAGCCACACGTGCGAGTGGCGTTGGGATTCGTAATATGAAACCCGGCTCCTTGAAGACCGTCGGTGAAGTCAAGCGTCGCACCGTTCAACAGTTCAGCGCTGGCGGGGTCGACGACGACCCGCACTCCGGCGAACTCGCTCGTCACGTCATCGCTGGCGACCTCGGAGTCGAAGTACATGTCGTAGTTAAAGCCCGAGCACCCGCCGGACTTGACGGCGACGCGCAGCGCCAAGGGCTCGTCCGCGCCCGCGGCGGCGATGAGTTCGGCCACCTTGATCACGGCGGTGTCGGTCAGGGTGATGGGCTCGGTAGCCTTCACGGTCAAGTTCACGTTGGTGGTGGTCATGGTCGACGCAACTCCTTTAGAAATCCTTCCTTCCATGGTAGCGAAGGATTTCGCAAATGAACACCCCGGGTCGAGAGACTTAACTTGAGCCTTAGGCTTTAAATCCCTCATCACCGGGGGTGAGAACCACCATGGCGCCATCGCGTTGAAGGATTTGGGGTTCGACGCAGGGGATGGCCTCGAGCGACCGGGCGTAGGCCAGCACGTCGCTCGCGCTCGAAAAATTCGCGATGGCCTGAAGATTTCGAATGGTCGGGAAAATCATCTCGAACTCACCGCGCTCGTGAGCCGCGAGCGCGTCGAGAGGTCGTATCCACAAGTCGGCCACCGTCTCACCGGCGTCGTGCGTCGCGATTTGTCCCACGGGCGCGAGCGCTACGAAAAACCGGGTGTCGTAGCGCCGAGGCGGTCCCACCGGGGTGATCCAGTGCGCGACGTACTCGAGTCCTCGAAGATCCATCAGTAGACCCTCGTCTTTCATCATTGAGAGAAAATCCATCTCGCCCGCGTTCACACCGCGTCGATGCGACGCCAGGCGTTTCACGTCCTCGCGCTTCGTGAAGTTCACGGCCACGCCGTCTTGATCGCACGCGATCAGCAGTCCCGCTTCTTCGAAAAGCTCGCGCAGACACGCCACGTAATACGCCAATCCCCCACTGTCCAACTCAAGACGTCGTGACGCCGCTTGGTCGCTCAAACCAAAAACCATTCGTTCAGTGTCCGCGTCAGTGTCGTCGACGCCACCGCCGGGAAAGACGTAGGCCCCCCCGACGAAGTCGCTTCGCAGGTTGCGGCGGAGCATAAGAATCTCATAACCATTCGATGCATCACGCAACGTCAAAACCGTGGCGGCAGCGCGCGGAGTCAATATTTCTGCCATAAGGGTCAACCTAGCCAGTTCCGCCCGGCGTAAATCGCTTGTGCCACGTCCACTAAGTTGGAGGGTCGTAAAGCAAAAGGAGCACCGTGGCAAAGAAGCCCGCCCCCAAGTATCGCCCACCTACCAAGGCCCCCGCCAAGGGCGGCCGCCCGGCCGGTCTTTTTACGTGGCTCGCCGTGGGACTCGTCATCGTTGTGGTCGCGGCCCTGGTCATCATCAAGGTCGCCAGTGGCGGCAACGCCGGGGGCGGCCCATCGAGCTTTCAGCCGGCCGATCCCACTACCGTCAGGCAACTCACCGCGGTTCCCGCGTCGGTCTTTAATACCATCGGCGTCACCTCGCCCATCGCTCAAGTGACCGCGCCCCAAGCCGTCAAGGGCCAACCGGAACTCAAGGCGGCCAACGCCGCCGGCAAGAGCCTGCCCGAGGTTTTCTACCTCGGCGGGGAGTACTGCCCCTTCTGCGCCGCGCAGCGCTGGCCCACGATCATCGCGCTCAGCCGTTTTGGCACATGGGCCGGGCTTGGCAACATATCTAGCTATTCGGGTGATCAATATCCGAACACACCGAGTTTCACCTTCGCCCGCGCCGCGTATAAGTCCAAGTACGTGACCTTTGTCGGCGTGGAGGCGTACGCGGACTACTTAAACGCGGCAGGCTCTAACTATGCGACTCTGCAAACGCCGACGGCCGCGGAAAACGCGCTCGTCGCGAAGTACGACACGCCCAAGTACATCAAGGGGCTGACGAAGAGCCAGGGTAATCCGATTCCCTTTATCACCTTCGCGAATAAGTTTCTCGTCTCTGGCGCGAGCTACGGCCCCACGACGCTGGCGGGCTCGACGCGCAGCCAAATCGCGGCGGGACTGAGTAACGCCACGAGTCCCATCACTCAGGCGATCATTGCGTCAGCCAACTATCAAACGGCCGCCATCTGTTCGTTGACGAAGAACCAGCCGAGCAACGTCTGCACGAGTGCGGGAGTGAAGACCGCAGCAAAGGCAATGGGTCTGAAGTGATCGAATCGGAACTTCGAGTTCCGCGTTGGGCTGAGGTCGTCACCCTGGTTTTGAGCGTGATCGGACTAGGGCTCTCGATCTACCTCACGATCACGCACTTCCAGCCACAGGCCCTCGTATGTTCGAGCACCGGGGTCATCGACTGCGCCAAAGTGACCACGTCCGCCCAGTCCGAGATCCTCGGTATTCCCGTCGCGATCCTGGGTTTAGCGAACTTCACGGTATTGACCGCGCTCAACACGCCGTGGGCCTGGCACTCTACTTGGCGCTGGCTCCACGTAACACGCTTCGTACTCGTGATCGTGTCAATGGGCTTCGTGCTGTGGCTGATCTATGCCGAGGTCATCATCATTGGCAGCATCTGCTTGTACTGCACTGGCGTGCACCTCACCACGTTCATCTTGCTCATCGTGATGACGAGCGTCGCGCCCACCCAATTGGGGTGGACCCGTTCAGGTGCGCGCTAGCGCGCGCCGTTCAAACTCGTTCAGACCGCCCCAGATACCGTAGGATTCGTGACGCTCGAGCGCCTCGTGCAGACACTCCTCGCGAACGACACAGCCCGCGCAGATTCGCTTGGCCAGTTGTTCACGTTCGAGACGATCCTCCTTGCGCTCGGCGGCGTCCGCAGAATAAAAGAGCGAACCTTCGCTCCCCCGACAGGCCGCGACGCTCGACCACTCCCACGACGAAATCACCATGCCCGTCCCCCCGTCGTCTCTTTGACTCGCAGGCTAACCACCGGGGGGCCGGTATTCAAGAAAACATTTGAGGTCGTGGATCGTCACCCCAAAGGGAGTAAATCAACGCTCCGCTACGCTGAACGTCGTGGCTACCGTTCTTCTCGCCAGCGATCTGGCCTCACTGCGCCGGGAACTCGAGACGGTGCTGTCCGGCCCGGACGTTGACATCGAAGAGGCCTCCAGCGGCGCCCAAACCTTGGCCCGAGTGACCGAAGGCGGGGTGGATCTGGTGGTGGTGGACCTGCAGATCGGCTCTATGGGCGGTATGGCCATCACGATGGAGTTGCGCAACCTCGAGTCGTACGGCGGCGCCGACCCGGTGTCGGTGCTGATGCTGCTGGACCGCCGACCGGACGTCTTTCTCGCTCGACGGGCCGGCGCCGACGGCTTTCTCGTCAAACCGCTCGACCCCCAGCGACTCCGCAGCGCCGTGCGCGCACTGCTGCGCGGAGAGAGTTACGAGGACGAATCGTTGCGCCCCGCAACCGTCCGCGTCGGCAGTACCGACGCTCAATGAGCGAACCCAAGCCGCTCGGCACGGGGCTCGCGCGCTTTCGCGCTCGATTGACGGGGCACGAGACAATACGCCCGCCCTCGCCCGAAGCCGACGCCATTCACGCCCGCGTCGACCAGCTGCGCGACCTCGAACTTCGCGACGTGATGACTCCGCGGGTCGACGTGGCCTTTCTCACCTTTCCCGTGACACCCGAGGCGATCGCCGAGGCGGTGCGCGACACCGGACACTCCTGTTTTCCGGTGGTGAGCGTCGATCTCGACGACGTGCTGGGTGTGCTCTTCGTCAATGACCTCTTTCGAAGTTCGACCTTGAAGCGCGCGATCGGCGTGAGTTTTCCCACCGCTGAGGAGATCGCGCGCAAGATTCGCCGGCCCCTCATGTTGCCCGAGACGTTCGATCTGCTCGAGAGTCTGGGCCAGATGCGCCAGCAGCACCGCACCTTCGCCCTCGTGCTCGATGAGCACGGCGGCGTCGCGGGCGTCGTGTCGATCCGCGACATTCTCGAACAGCTCGTCGGCAACCTGAACGACGAGTTCGACGAAGACGACGAACCGACCATCGTACGAATCAGCGAAGACCGCTGGTTCGTCGACGGTCAGACTCACGTCGACCGGGTCGAAGAAGAGCTCGGACTGATCATTCCCGACGGCGAGTACGTCACGATTGCGGGCTTCGTGCTCGATCTGGCGGGCGAGATTCCGGTAGCCGGCACGACCTATGCGTACGAAGACTGGACCTTTCGCGTGCAGTCGATCGAGCGGCGTCGAATCAGCGAACTCGTCATCGAGTACCACCGCCCGAGTGAACCGGAACTGCCGAGCGCGCTCTAGCCGTTGTCGCTGACGCCAGGCAACGACTAGGATTGTCAGGCTGCGGGGTAACTCGCTGCGGGCTGTAGCGCAGCTTGGTAGCGCGCTGCGTTCGGGACGCAGAGGTCCCGGGTTCAAATCCCGGCAGCCCGACCACCAAGTAGTACATCGGTGAACGGAACACAGGCCCCCATCGTCTAGCGGCCTAGGACACCACCCTTTCAAGGTGGCGGCACGGGTTCGAATCCCGTTGGGGGTGCAACGTGACCTGAACCCCGATGGCCGT
>PKXH01000040.1 GCA_003133405.1 Acidimicrobiaceae bacterium
ACCAGGCGAGCACTCGCCTCAATCGAGAGCGGCAAGGTCAGCAACGCCGCGATTGACATCGACACGGCGAGCCCTTCAAATCCCGTCGTCGTGCCGCCGAGATGGTGCGAGGCGAAGACGTAGGCCGCCCAGCCCACGCCGGCCCCCGCCGCGAAGAGGACACCGGTTAAGTTGAGTCCGTTGCCGGGTCGCGTCAGCGCGACCACGCCCACACCCGCCAGAGCGACGAGCGCCAGGTGTCGGGGCGTACGTTTGCCGAGCGCGGCCACACAGAACGGACCCAGGTACTCAATGGCGACGGCGCCGCCCAAAGGGATCCGCTCGATGGCTTGGTAGAAACATTGATTCATGAAGGCCGTGGCGGCCCCGAGCGCAAGCGCGGCCATCCACTGGCGTTTCGTCCAGTGTCGGACATGGGGACGCGTGAGCGCGAGTAAGACAATGGCGCCCAGTAGAAAGCGCCACGCGCTCGTCGCCGAGGGCCCGATCACGGGAAAAACGCGAATCACCAACGCGGCCGTCCACTGTATCAACGTGGCCCCGAGCAGCATGAAGCCCACGCCNNTGCAAGAACACCTTGGCCGCCGTGGCGACCTGGCTGGCCGTGTCGTTCGTGACTAGTGCCAGCATGCTCGACCCCGCCCCCGACCAACACGACGCGGCCGCGCCGCTCTCTCTCAGTTGTTGCAGAAGGGGTGACGCGAAGGAGAGCAACTCCATGCGATAGGGCTGGTGGAGATGGTCGTCCATCGAACTGCCGACAAATTCGTGATGATTGGCGAGTCCCGCGATCAATAGACCCATCGAGTTCAAGTTGTGCACCGCGTCGACGAGCGTGACGTGCGTGGGCAACACCCGTCGGGCGTCACTCGTGGCGAGCTCTTGGTCGGGCACGACGACCACGAAACGCCACTCGTCATCCAGCGGTAGTTGTCGCGCGATCACGCCGTCGCGTTCACTCACGCTCGCCACGACTAAGCCGCCCAAGACCGACGCGGCCGCGTTCTCCGCGTGGCCATCGAGACCCGCCGCGAGATCGAGCGGGTTCGCGGCCCCCGCCGCCGCGGCGGCCGCCACCGCCAGCGCTGCCGAGGATCCCAGGCCGCGCGAAAGAGGTATCGACGACGTAACCCGCATCGAGAAGTTCGTGTGGCCAAGGACGCGCTGGGCTACGCGAACGCCCAGGTGTCGCTCGTCGTCGAAGTGCCCCGCGCCACAGCCGTCGCTCACGATACTGAGCGAGTCAGAGAGTTCGAGGGCGACGTCCACGTACAGAGTGAGCGCGACGGCCAGGGTGTCAAATCCCGGCCCCAGATTGGCTGAGCTAGCGGGCGCGCGCGCGAACATTAGGTCAGCGTAGGCGCTGGAGTAGTGACGGCGGCGAGAGATTACCCAATGCACGGAGCGTGAAGGAGTGTCGCTGCACCCCTTGCACGACGAGTCGGCCCACCACTTCGCCCCGACGGACTGAAGACGTGAATCGCCGCACACGAACCTTGACCCGCAGCGCGGCCTGGGCCGGCCACCACCACACCTCGCGCTGCTGTGTGAAACCAAAGGGCACGTGGCGACCGTTCCAGGAGATCTCGCCCACGGCGAGGTCTTTGGCGAAGACGTGATGGAGTCGACTGGCCACCGCCGAATTGGCCAAGGCCAACGCCGCCTCGCCCGCGGGGCCCAAGAGGTCGCCGCCTCGTTGGCCCAACACCACGGCGTAGAGCACCTTGGTCGATGATCCGTCGGTGAAGGTCATGGCCATAACGTCGCACCCGCCCGCTTCGAGCGTGCGACCGGACTTCACGCCGATAATGTTGTCAACCCCGACGAAGGGCGTGAAGGACGCGACCGTTCCCGCCACCGGCAACGTGACGCTGGTTTGGATGACGATCGCTCGCACGAGCGCGGACTTCATCAGTATCACCGCGAGCTTCGCTTGATCGAGCGCGGTGGAGACCGACCCGGGCGAGAACCCGGTCACGTCGTCGTAGTGCGTTTTCGATAGGCCCAGCGTGACGGCTTCTTGGTTCATGAGTGCGATGAAGGCGTCATTCGTACCCGAGACCATGTTGGCCAACATCACGGCGTAGTTGCCCGCCGAGTGCACCAACAGTCCATTCAAGAGATCGCTCTCGCAGAGCGGTTCGCCCTCGACCACCTCAACGGACGACTCGTTCAAATCCTTCATCACTTGGTAAGACGCCACGTCGTCACTAGTGACGACGTGACAGGGCCCGGTCTGGTCAATCCCGAGAGGAAGTTTCTTCAGCGCGAGGTACGCGGTCATCATCTTGGTCAAGCTGGCAATGGGCACGACCCGGTCGTCATGGCCCGTCAGCACTCCGAGTGACGGGATGTCCAGTGCGGCCGAGCCCACCGCGGGCCACGCGAGGGACGACGACGTTTTCGCCAACGTAATGGAGCTGAGGATCACGCGATCACTCGACGGCTGATGCAAGAGCGGGAGTTGCATGCCCACGATCAGCGCGCTCGCCACGACGAGGCCAAGCACGAGACCGACAAAACGGGTAAAGAGCCCACGAAGAGCTGGCCGGCGCGAGGGGGCGGTCGATGACACGTACTACAGCGAAGTCTGTTGGTCGTACTCTTCGGGCGTAACGAGAACCTTACGGGCCTTGGAACCGTCGCCGGGGGCAACCACCCCTTCTTCTTCCAATAGGTCCATTATCCGTCCCGCGCGCGCGAAGCCCACACGAAGCTTTCGCTGGAGCATCGACGTCGAACCCGACTGGGTTCGAATGATGAGATCACGGGCCTGGCGCAAGATCTCGTCGTCGTCGTCCCCCGGGTAGCCGCTCGACGACAGTCCGCGAACTCGCGCACCGTCGAGCGCGACCACCGAATCGCGACGTCCCCCCTGGGCGCGCCACGCCTCGACCACGCGGCGCACTTCCTCTTCCGAGACCCACGGCGACTGAAGACGTCGAGCGATGTTGCTCGACGCGGTCACGAGCAGCATGTCGCCTTTGCCGATCAGTCGCTCCGCGCCGGCTTGGTCCAAGATGACACGGCTGTCAGCCAGGGACGACACCGCGAACGCCATCCGGCTCGGGATGTTGGCCTTGATGACGCCCGTGATCACGTCCACGCTCGGTCGTTGGGTCGCCAGCACCAGGTGGATGCCGACGGCCCGGGCCATCTGGGCGATGCGCACGACAGAATCTTCGACGTCGCGCGCCGCCACCATCATCAGATCGTTCAACTCGTCCACCATGATCACGATGTACGGCAGTTCCTCCGGAGCGGCCAACTCGACATCGGACTCAAGGCCCGTCGCGCGCTCAATGGCGTTGGCCACCTGCTCACGAACCGTGGTCTCGGGCGTCAACGCGCCTTCGGCGATCATGAGCTGATAACTCGTGATATCGCGAGCGCCACTCTCGGCGAGAAGGTCGTAGCGTCGCTCCATCTCCTTGACCGCCCACGCCAGCGCACCCGCGGCCTTCTTAGAGTCGACCACCACGGGCGCGAGCAGGTGGGGCAGGTCGTTGTAGTGGCCCATCTCCACCCGCTTGGGGTCGATGAGCAAGAGTCGCAATTGATCGGGGGTGTCACGCATGACGAGCGACATGATGATGGAGTTCATCGCCGAACTCTTACCCGCGCCAGTGGCGCCCGAAATGAGCACGTGAGGCATCTCGCCAAGATTGATCATGACGGTACGTCCCGAGATGTCCCGTCCCAGGGGTATGTCGAGTGGATGGGTGGCGGCGATCGACTCCTCTGATGCGAGCAGGTCACCGAGCGCCACCAGTGAACGCTGTCGATTGGGCACCTCGACACCGATCGCGGAGCGACCGGGGATCGGCGCCAGTATTCGCACGTCCGGCGAGGCCATCGCGTAGGCGATGTCCCTGTTGAGCGACGTCACCTGCGAGACCTTGACACCGGCGCCGAGCTCGAGTTCGAATCGGGTCACCGTGGGGCCCACCGTGTAGCCCACGAGCGTTGTTTCGACGCCGTGCGCGGCCAGGGCGTCGACGAGTTCCTCACCGGCGGCGTCCGTCACCGAGCGATCAAGTTTCTGGTCCTTCGTTCGTTGCAGCAGCGACAGCGGCGGCAGTTCCCACACGCTCGGTACCGTGACGTGCGCCGTGCGAGGCGCAGCAACTTCTGACGGCGGGGCCCCCTCTTCTTCAACGTTGTAGTCAAACTCATCGTTGACGTCGTCGTCGTCGCCGTACTCATCGAACGCCAACGGTGTGGGTTCGGTCTCACGGGCACGCTCCACCTCGGGCGAGTTGATGCTCGCCACGCCATCGTCAACTTGCGGGTCTCGGTCTCGCGGGGTTCTACTCATCCACCATTTCGAGACCAGTCGACCGAGGGCCCGTAGGAACGCACCCCCGCCCACGAGAAGAGCCCGAAGTCCTAGGCCCGTGGTGACGACGGTGGCGACGACAAAGAGTGCGAGCAAGATCACCAGCGCACCGGCCACGCCGAGACCCTTCGAAAGTCCTCCCCCGATCGCTACGCCGAGCCAGCCGCCGGCGTGCCCTAAAACTTTGCTGGTCGCGTGGAGACCGGGCCGTCCCCCCGCCAAGTCGGCGACGCCGCAAATCGAGATGAGACCAAGAATTAGGCCCCAACTCACCCGCGCCCGGTCGAACTCGATCTTTCCCCACACCAGCGCCACGCCCAACGCCAAAAGAACGATCGCCAGCGCGAATCGCCCCACGCCCAGGAGGTCCGCGAGCGCCCTCGAAATGGTGCGGCCCACCGGCCCCAGGGCCCCTACGTCGGCCAGGGTCACGAAGAGTCCAAGGACGACGATCGCCACGATCCAAAGATCGCGCTGATGACGCTGCCAGACGTGGGGGCTCTCGGACGCGCTCCGAGCCCCTGAGCGCTTGGCCGGCCTCTTTACCGGCTTTTTTTGGTGTCGCGACTGTGCCACAACCCCCTAACTTACTAACGACTGGTCCTCTTCCTGGACCATAAGAACGATTTGTGAAGGACACCAGCCCAGTGGCGCCGCGACGTCTGCGACGCCCGCGAGGGCACACGCCACGGCTCCGTTGAGATCGTCGCACTCCCCTAGGCTGGCCACGTGACGCGCGAACCCGACGACTCGTCCAAGCAACTCGCCGCACGCGTTGGCGCCGTGGCGAGCCTCTGCGAGGTGGCCTCCACCGCGCAGCTGAGCACCTCGATCTATCAAGTGGCGCTCCGTGGCAACGCCGTGACGCTCGCCGGAACGCCGGGCAACGACGTCATGATTCGCCTCGACGACGCCAAGGGGCGTCACGTACGGCGCCGCTACAGCGTGCGCGATCTCGACGTCGCGGCCGATGAGTTCACGCTGTGGATAACCATCGAACACGACGGGCCCGGGAGTGTCTGGGTCAAGAAAGCCCAACCGGGAGAGCCCGTCGACGTCATCGGCCCCCGCGGCAAGATTCACCTCGATCCGTCGGCCCCCTGGCACCTCTTCATCGGCGACGCCAGTGGCCTGGCGGCCTTTTATCGCATGGCTCAAAGCATCGAGTTACCGAGTCGCGCCATCTTCATCGTTGAGATCGACGCCTCCGACGACGCGCTGAGCGCGCCCTTTGACGAGCAACTCGGCGTCACCGGGATCTTCGTCAACCGTGAGCAACGCTCGACGAGCGACCCCGCCGGACTCTTGAGCGGATTGGCGGCCCTGGCGCTGCCCCCCGGCGATGGTCACGCCTACCTCTTTGGCGAGTTTCACGTCATGCGCGTTCTGCAAAGCGCGCTGCTCGATCGGGGTCTCCAGCCCGATCAGATCAGTCACAAGGCCTTCTGGCGTAGCGGGCGAAGCAACGCCGAGCACGGCGAACCGGAAAAGGTCGAGGACTAGAACACCACAATGGCCGGCAAGATCACCGGCTGACGTCGGTAGCGCTGACCGAGCAGGCGACCGGCGGCCCGTTGGACCACCTTCGCCAGCGCGTCCGCGTCGAGGTTGTCGTCGGCGAGCGCTTCTTGCAGTGCGTTGCGCACCGCGCCCGTCAGATTCACCAGCAGCTCGGCGTCGCTCGAGCCTTCGAACCAGCCGCGCGCACTCACCGACACCGCTTGGACAATCGTGGCGCTCGCGCGATCGACGCCCGCCGAGATCAGTAGCACGCCGTATTCAGCGAGCATTCGGCGCTCTTCGAGCGGACGCTCATCGAGATCGCCGGCGCTGCCGTCGATGTAGTGAAAACCGGCCGGCACCTTGCCGGCGCGGCGTATCCCCTTCTCGGAGATTTCGATCTGGTCACCGTCTTCGCAGATCAACACGTGCTTTTGGCTGAGCCCCATCGACACGGCCAGCTCGGCGTGGTGCACCATATGGCGGTACTCACCGTGCACGGGCACGAAGTTCTTCGGACGAAGCAATTGCTGATACGTGCGCAACTCGCCTTGACGTGCGTGGCCCGACGCGTGCACCAGTTCGTGACCCGAGTGAATGACTTCCGTGGCTTCGCGGTGCAGGTCGTCGATGACCCGTCCCACCGACCACTCGTTGCCCGGAATGGGGTGTGAGCTGAGGATAACCGTGTCGTCGGGGCCGACCTTGAAGTTTCTGGCGTCGCCGCGCGAAAGCTTCGAAAGCACCGCCAGCGGTTCACCCTGGCTGCCGGTGCAGATGACACACACCTCACCCGGCGTGAAGCGGCTGATGTTCTCGACGTCGATAATGTCCGCTGAATCCACCCGTAGTTGGTGCAGCTTGCGCGCGAGCTTGACGTTGGCCTCCATCGAACGACCCATGAAGGCAATCTTGCGATGGGTTTCGTGCGCGACGTCGGCGATTTGTTGGATGCGATGGATGTGACTGGCGAAGCAGGCCACGACCATGCGGCGCGAGGGCCGTTCGAGGAACAGCCGGCGCAGCGCCACGCCCACGCTGCGTTCCGAGGGCGTGAAGCCCGGCTCTTCGGCGTTCGTCGAGTCGGCCATCAAGAGTACGACGCCCTCATCGCCCAGCGCGGCCAGCCGGTTGATGTCAGTGCGCCGTCCGTCAATGGGCGTGAGATCGAGTTTGAAGTCGCCCGAGTGCACCACGATGCCGACCTTCGTGTGAAAGGCCAGGGCGTGCGCGCTCGGCACGGAGTGGGTCACGGGAATGAACTCCACCTCAAACGGTCCGATGCGTCGGCGCTCGCCGTCGGCGACTTCAATAAAGGTGAGGTCGTGCGCGACTTTGGCTTCGCTCAGGCGATGGCGGGCAAAGCCCAACGTCAGTGGCGCGCCGTAGATGGGAACATTGACGTCCTTGACGAGGTAGCGAAGCGCCCCGGTGTGGTCTTCGTGACCGTGGGTGAGCACAATGGCGTCCACGCGATCACGACGTTCGATCAGCCATCGAAAGTCCGGCAGAATCAGGTCGACGCCGTACATCGTGGGTTCGGGAAACATCAGGCCAGCGTCCACCACGACGAGGCGGCCGTCTTGTTCGAGCGCGAGGCAGTTCCGACCGATCTCGCCGAGCCCACCTAGGAAGGTGACGCGCAGCGTGTCAGCCACGAGCGATCTTTAGCGACGCGACGATCTCGGCCGCGGCACGATCGAGCTCGGCGTCATTCGGCCCGTGGGGCAGACGACACTCGCCCACGTTAAAACCGAGCGCGCG
>PKXH01000100.1 GCA_003133405.1 Acidimicrobiaceae bacterium
GAGCCGCTGCAGTACGTCATCGGCCACTGGCCCTTTCGTTCGCTCGATCTCGATCTCGATGAACGGGTCCTTATTCCCCGACCCGAGACCGAAGAGTTGGTCGGTGTCGCCCTGGGCGAGCTCGCCCGTCTGAGTGTCGTGGCGCCGATCATCGTGGATTTGGGGTGTGGGTCGGGGGCAATCGGTCTTTCGCTACTCGAAGAGCTTCGCGAGCGCGGCGTCAGTGCGAGCGTGGTGGCGGTGGACGAGTCGCTCGACGCGCTCGCGGTCGCTCGACGCAACGCGCTCAAGCACGGCTTGCACTCGGTGTCGTTTGTTCACTCGACGTGGTTCGAGTCGCTCGACGCTTCGCTACGCCAACACGTCGACCTGCTGGTTGCGAACCCGCCCTACGTGAGCGACGAAGAGTTCGCGGTCCTCGAGCCGGAACTTGGCTTCGAGCCTCGCGGCGCGATCGTCGCGCCCGACGACGGGGCCGTGGCGGGTTTCGGTGATCTACGAATCATCATCACCGAGGCACTCGAATGGTTGGCGCCCGAGGGTGTGTTGGTCTGCGAACACGCCGACACCCAGCGTGAGGCCGCGCTCGCGACCGCCTCCGGCGCGGGCTTTACCGACGTGGTTGACCTGAACGACCTGGCCGGGCGCCCGCGTGTCTTGGTGGCGCGTCGATGAGCGAGTTGGTCGAGCGTGACGAGGCCGTTCGACGCTTGAAGGGTGGGGGCGTCGTCGCCGTTCCGACCGACACCGTGTACGGGGTGGCCGCTTCATTGGCTCACCCAGTGGCCGTCAAGAGGCTCTTTGAGATCAAACGACGCCCGACGACGACGGCGCTGCCGATTTTGGTTGATTCGCGTGATGCGATTGAAGGCCTCGGGGTGAACTGGCCGCCCCGGGCGCAGCGACTCAGCGAGCGTTTCTGGCCCGGCGCCTTGACCATCGTCGTCGCGGTGCCGCACGAACTCGCGGCGCTCGTCGGCAGTACGAGCGACACGGCCGGCTTTCGCATTCCCAATCACCAGTTGGTGCGCGGGGTCTTGATCGACGCGGGACCGCTCGTCGTGTCGAGCGCGAACGAACACGGCGCGCCGCCGTGCCGGCGCGCCAGCGAAGTGCTCGACGTTTTCGCCCGACGCGACGACCTCGACGGTGTGCTCGATGGCGCCGAGGGTGGGGGCGAGGTCTCGACGGTGGTCGAGGTGGTCGAAGACTCGTGGCGCGTTGTTCGCCAAGGTGCGCTCAGCGTCGAAGAACTGGCCCTCGCCCTCGAGTGACGGCGCGCTGCACCTCGTGGCGTTAGTCGCGCGAGATCTTCTCCACCCACGAGGCGGGGCGTTTCTCCAAGAACGCGGTCATGCCCTCGCGCGCCTCGTTGCTTTGAAAGAGTTGGGCCGAGACCTGCGCGGTCCAGGCGAACGCCTCCTCTTCGGACATCGCCGGGACCGAGAACGTAAGTTGTTTCGCCATGGCCAGAGCGTGAGGTTCACCGGCGAGTAGGTCGTTCACTACGGCGTCGATCTCGCGGTCGAGTTCGCCGGGCACGACGGCTGAATTGATCAAGCCAATTCGTGCGGCTTCGGCGGCCGAGAAGCGGTCCCCTCGAAGAAAGGCGCTGCGCGCGTCGGCGAGACGCATCTTGGGCAGACAGACGACCGAGATGATCGCGGGCGCGACGCCGACGCGCACTTCGGTGAAGCCGAACTTCGCCGAGTCGATCGCGATGGAGATATCCATCACTGCGGCCAGACCGACGCCTCCGGCCACGCAGTGGCCCGCGACTCGGCCCACGAAGGGCTTGGGCGAACGACGTATGCGTTGAAAAAGGTCAGCGAGTTCGATGCTGCGCATACCGGTGCCGCTGGGGTGTTCTGACGAGCGTTCGGCCAAATTGGCGCCGGCACAAAAGGTCGTGCCTCGATTGGTGACGACGATGACTCGCACCCGTCGGTCGTCCTCCCCAACGCCGATGGCGTCGATGAGTTCGCTCAACAGTTGATGGCTCAGCGCGTTGCGGCGCTCTTCGTCGTTGAGCGTGATGGTCATCACACTGTCGACGATCTCGGTCTCGACCACTCCCATTAGACGCTCCTTGATTGAGGACCCATACTGGCGGCGCCGGCAAACGCCTGCGCGCGCACCAACCAGTGATAGCCCAGTTCGCCGGTCTCGAGCGCGGTGTCCCTCACGTGGCGGCGTTGGGTGACGACGAGGCAAAAATCCTCCGCCAGACCTCGGATGGTGTCCTCGGCGCCGGTTGGTCCCCACGTCCAGAGTTCACCGGTGGGACCCTCGAGTTCGAGGCGAACATCGCCCGGGGGCGGCGTTTCGCCGCGCACTCGATAGGACCACGCCCGGGTGATGAAGCCGAGTTGGGCGATGTGGCGAAGCCGGGCCGTCGCGGGACGACTGGCCCCCAGCGCGTCGACGACGTCGGTGCCGTGGGCCCAGACCTCCATCAGTCGAGCGCTCAGGAACGACTTGGCGCCCATGGACGGGCCGTACCATGGCACGCGCGTCTCGTCGTGCAAGGTCGCCGCCGCCGCGGCCAGGTCGACGCGACCCTTTCGCCATGTCGCCAACTGCTCGGCGGGCGCGAGACGTCGAAACGGACCGAGCGTGAATTCGTCGACGCCTCTTTCGTTGGCGCCGGCGATGAGTTCGCTCACGCTGGCATGAAACGCGTCGGGGTCGAGTATGGCCGTGGCGGCGCTGGCGTCAAAATAGGTCAAGTGACCGATCTGGTCGGTGACGTTCCATCCCGGACTTGGCGTTGCTCGACGCCACTGCTCGTCGCTGAGGTGTGCCACGACGACGTCGAGGGCGTCTTGCTCGGCGACGAGATCAACGCGCAGCGCGTCTAACTCACTCGATGATCTCGAAGACGAGGGGTCGGTACTCATGTCGAATCGAGCAGCACACTAGGGATCTCGACGTAGCGGCTGCGCAGCCATTCGCCCAGGCTCTTCGCTTGGGCGTCTTGGCGCGTGGCGGCGGCGACGCCCTCATCGAGGAAGTCGTGGATGACGAAGTTCACGGCGCGCAGGAACGGCAATCGGTATCGATCGATCACGAGGGGCGCGGTCTCGGGCAAGAGTTGGCGGAGCCGGTCGGCACTCATGAATCCGTCGAGCCAGCTCCACGCCGGGTCACTGCGCGCGAAGATCCCCAGGTTGGCGTGACCGCCCTTGTCGCCGGAGCGGGCGCCAACGAGCTGACCGAGCGGCGCCCACGTCGTGGGTCCGCTCGCGGCGCCCACGGGAGGGTCGTTGGCGACGAGAACTTCGCGGCGTGCACCGGGCGCGAGGGAGTCGACGACGGTGCGCGTCCCACCCAGGACCGTCACGTACTGGGGCACGAGGTCGCGCGCCACGACGGCCGGACGATAGACGCCGAACGGCGAACCGCTCGAGAGACTGAAGCCGAGGGTGAAGAATCCCGGGATCGTGGCGAGCGCCATCTCCACGACCACGTCGGCCACGGCGCGCCCGACCTTTCGTTCGTCATGGTCCTTGAGCGTGAGCCGCCACGTCGCGACGGCCTCTTCGTTGGTCGAGGGGTCGACCTTGTCCGTTCGGTTCAGTTTCGTGGTCACGCTGTCAAAGTCGCCGGGCGAAAAGGGACACGCCAGCCAGAACGCGTCTTCGACGAGACGGGCCTTGGCCTCGATGTCGAGTCCGGTGAGGGCGACGTTGAGATCCTTGCGGAATCCGCCGATCTCGTTCGTCGCGACCTTCAACGTGGGTGGTGGGTCTTCGCCGCGGACGCCACTTATTCGCACCCGATCCTTGGCGATCTGCTCGAGATGAATGGTGTCGAATCGGGCCGACACGTCCGGACCCAAGTAGGAGGGACCGGCGATCTCGTAGAGCAACTGTGAGGTCACGGTGCCCACCGAGACCTCGCCGCCGGTACCGTCGTGTTTGCCCACGATGGAACTGCCGTCCTCGGCCACCTCAACCCACGGGAAACCGACGCGCGTCATGCCCTGCACCTCGCGAAAGAACGAGTAGTTGCCTCCGGTGGCCTGGGCGCCGCACTCGATGACGTGTCCGGCGACGACCGCGCCGGCGAGTTGGTCGAGGTCGTCGCGTCGCCAACCGTGGTGCCAGGCCGCCGGACCACAGACGAGCGCCGCGTCGGTGACGCGTCCGGTGACGACGATGTCCGCGCCCAGGGACAGCGCTTCGACGATGCCAAAACATCCCAGATAGGCGTTCGCGGTGAGGAAACGCGTGACGTCCCCGATCGGTTGACCCGTGTCGAAGTGCGCCAGGTCGATCCCCGCGCCGTGGAGTTCGCCCAAGCGAGGCAGGAGATCGTCGCCGTTCACGTAGGCGATGGTGGGCGAGAGGCCGAGTTTCGCGGCGACCTCGGCGACGGCTTCGGCGCAGTGGTCGGGGTCGAGGCCCCCGGCGTTGGACACGACCTTGATGCCCCGCTCGAGACAGGTGCCCATGACGTGCTCGATCTGCTCGACGAAGGTGCGCGCGTAGCCCCCGCCGGGACGCTTCGCCCGGGATCTCGCCAGGATCAGCATGGTCAACTCGGCCAACCAGTCGCCGGTCAAGACGTCGATCGGACCCCCATCGACCATCTCCTGGGCGGCCGAGAGACGATCACCGTAGAAGCCCGAGCAGTTGGCGATGCGTATCGGCGCCGCCACGCCTACACCTCGGGTTCGGCGTCGGGGTTGAGCGTGAGCAGCGCGACGTCGCGGTCGACCTGCTGGCCCTTGGCGACCAAGACGTCATTGACGGTTCCCGCGCGCGGGGCGCTGATGACGTGCTCCATCTTCATCGCCTCCATCACCACCAGTGTCTCGCCGGCCACGACGTGTTGGCCGGGCTCGACGCGCACGTCGAGGATCAGTCCGGGCATCGGCGCGTTCAGACCACCGGGGGTGAGCTCCGCGTGGCGAACCTCGAAGCGCGGAATGATCTCGAAAGGCGCGGTGCCGCGACGGGATTGCACGTACAGGTGCTCGCCCGAACGCGTGACGCGCGTGCTCGCGCGTAGACCGTTGATCTCTACGTCGATCGCCGACGGGCTCCAGTGATGGATCCGCGCGACGCCGTCTTTGCCGAGGTCGAAGGATCCGCCGCGGCGAGCGCGGTAGTCCACGTCGAACTGGCGACCGTCGAGGCGCAGTGACGTTCGCTGGCTCGGCAGTCGCGCATTGCGCCAACCAGTTGGAATCTGTGAAAGCACCAGGGCGTTCACGCGACGCTCGCCCTGGAGCCAGAGCGCGCCGGCGCTGGAGGCCCATACCAACTCGGTATCACTCAGTCGTAGGTGGCGAGGTGGATCGAAACGCTCGATGAAATCGGTCGTGGTGTCGCCGTCGAGAAAGTTGCTATGGCGCAAAGTGCTCGCCAGAAAATCGCGGTTCGTCGTGACGCCGCCGAGATGCAGGCGCTCAAGCGCCAAGGCGAGGGTGGTGGCGGCTTCGCGCCGGGTGGGGGCGTGGGCGATGACCTTGGCCAGCAGCGGGTCGAAGGCGACCGTGACTCTAGAGCCGGAACGAACGCCACTCTCCCAGCGCACTGCGGGTTCACTTGAGGGCTCGAAGGCGACGAGGGTGCCCGTCGCTGGCAAGAAGCCGACCGCGGGGTCTTCCGCGCAGAGCCGCGCCTCGATGGCGTGGCCGGAAAAATGCACGTCGTCCTGGCTGAAGCCGAGTGCTTCTCCTGAGGCGATCCGGAGCTGCTCTCTCACCAGGTCGACGCCGGTGACCTCTTCGGTCACGGGATGCTCGACTTGAAGACGGGTGTTGACCTCGAGGAAGTAGAACGCGCGAGTCTCGTCGTCGACGAGGAACTCCACCGTCCCGGCCGACTCGTAGCCAATCGAGCGCGCGAGCTCGATCGCGGCCGAACCCATGGCGTGGCGCAACGCATCATCGACGATGGGCGACGGCGACTCTTCGATGAGTTTCTGATGGCGGCGTTGGATCGAACAGTCGCGCTCGCCCAGATGAACGAGGTGGCCGTGCTGGTCGCCGAGAATCTGTATCTCGACGTGACGTGACCTCGCGAGGTAGCGCTCGAGAAACACCCGGTCGTCGCCGAAACTGCTCTGCGCTTCGCGCCGGGAGGCGCTCAGGGCTTCGTTCAGTTCTGACGCGTTGTTGACGACGCGCATTCCCTTGCCGCCGCCGCCCGCGGCGGCCTTCACGATGAGCGGATAGCCAATGGACTTGGCGTCCTTCGGGTTCTCGCTCGAAGGGATGACCGGTACCCCCGCCGCGCTCGCCAACTTCTTCGCCGCGAGTTTGTCGCCCATGGCGGCAATGACGCGAGAAGGTGGCCCAATCCACACGAGTCCCGCCGCCTCGACTTTCGCCGCGAACTCGGCGTTCTCTGAGAGAAAGCCGTAGCCGGGGTGTAGGGCGTCGGCGCCGCAACGCGCCGCGGCCGCCAATATCGCCTCGTGGTCGAGGTAGCCGGTTGAAAGTCGCAGCGCTTCGTCGGCGTCGGTGACAAAGGGGGCCTCGGCGTCGGCGTCGACGTAGGTGGCCACCGTGCGCAGCCCCATTTCGCGCGCGCCGCGCAGTACTCTTCGAGCGATCTCGCCTCGATTGGCCACTAAGAGCGTGGTGAACGTCACAGGCGAAAGACCCCGTAGCTCGTCGCGCCCTCGACTGCACGACTGCGCACGACCGAAAGGCATAGACCCAACACGGTGCGCGTGTCGCGCGGGTCGATGATGCCGTCGTCGCTGACGGCGCCGGTCGCGGCGAGCGCGAGCGATCCCTTCTCCTGGGCCGCTTCGACCATCTCCACGATCTTGGCGTCCTCGGCCTCGTCGAACGTCTCTCCCTTGCGCTCGGCTTGGCCGCGACGGACCTGGGACATGACTCCCGCGATCTGCTTTGGACCCATCACCGCGATCTTCGCGGTCGGCCAGAGAAACGTGAAGCGATTGTTGAACGCGCGACCCGACATCCCGTACGTGCCGGCTCCGTAGGAAGAGCCGATGATCACGGTCAAGTGCGGCACCGTGGAGTTCGTGACGGCGTTGAGCATCTGCGAGCCCTTTTTGATGATGCCCTCGGCCTCGGCCTCTTTGCCCACCATGTACCCCGTGATGTTCTGGATGAAGACGAGCGGCACGTCGATCTGATTGCAGAGTTGAATGAACTGGCCAGCCTTTTCGGCGGCTCGGGGTTGGATGACGCCGTTGTTCCCGAGTATTCCTACGGGATAGCCATGGATGCTCGCCCAGCCACAGACGAGCGTCGAACCGTAGCGAGCCTTGAACTCTTCGAAACGCGACCCGTCCACGACGCGCGCAATCACGTCACGCACGTCGACGCCCTGGCGCAAATCTCGGCTCACGATGCCGAGCAACTCCTCGGGGTCGAAGACCGGCTCGTCG
>PKXH01000002.1:0-3731 GCA_003133405.1 Acidimicrobiaceae bacterium
GGCGTGTGGCTGGGTTTCGCCACCCTCATGATCCTCGCCCCCGACGCCGGTTGCGCGGTCATCGTGTGTAGTAACCAATGGTCGAGACCAGGGACCCACGCCAACGAGGAAGTGGGCAGCATGTTGCTGCGCCAGCTGCTGCCCGCGCCCGAAGGACGCCACCAGTCCCGAACCCCAGCGGCGACACCCGCGACGACGAGCGACGACGTCGTCGGCGTGTACACAGCCGGTCCCGGCCTCATGATTAACGCCCGTCCCTGGGGAGCATTCGGGAACCGCATCGTGATATCGCTTCACGACGGCGGGTTGCTCCTGCGCGCCCGACTCGGACCGTTACGACGGGGCGTCCCACTTCGGGCCGTCGGCGGTGACGGCCTCACCTACGAGATCGATCTTTCGTTCAAGGCGCTCGATACGTTCAACCCGATCGACCCGTTTGCGCCGATGACGCTCGTGTTCGAACGAGGCGATGATGGTCACGTGATATGCCTCCACGGGCTCGGGCGAACTGTGCTGCGCCTCAGGCGGAAACCTCGACGGGGCTCACGCGCACGTGCTTGAAGCGAGAACCCAGTGCGTTGGATCGAGTCTCCCGTCGTGGCCGGTAAGAAATCTGACGCACCGATTACACGATTGCCGACACCGATGATAGCGGCGAGGTTGCGACCGTTCTCGCCCACCTGCTTCGTGATTCAACGTCCGGCCCGGTCCGTAATGGAGAGTCGTGGCGCGCAGATCCGTGAGTTCTGTTCGGTCCAGCCGCCCTTGGGGCGGTCCGGATCGGGACAGCGCCAGCGCCGCTTGTGCCAGACCAGTCGGGTTCCGTGACCCCTAGTCCCGCTGGATATCGCCTCTTCACGGCGCCCAAGAGAAGGATGAACGTTGACACCGGCAAAGTATCCTTGCGTGACTCGCAACCCATCGAGGGTTGGACCGGAGTACTAAAGAGACTTGGTCGGGTTATTGGCGTAATCGGAGAATAGAAGGTCGAGAGAGATCTGTTTCAATTCAGTTCGAAAGTCCTCCGGTCGCGACTGGTGATATGACGCGACGGACGCCAGCAATGAAGTGATGAGGTAAGCGTGCAGGTCGACCGATCGCTTCGACAAGCTCGGTATCGCCTCACGGATGACTCGGTGCCACCGGTCGAGGTACTCGCGACGAAGTCCCAACAGGTACTCGCGCGCGGAGGGGCTAACCTCGTTTATTTCATGAACCAGCAGCCCGACGAAGTCCCCCGATTCAAGCGTCGCGTCGAGAAGTTCGTCTAGAAGCGCCTCAAGTCGGGCCGCAGCGTCTGGTGAGGTTGATCCGCGAACGAAGTACCGCTCCGAGAGACGTCTCATAATCCACACGACAGCGGTGTCGAGGATCTCCTGCTTGTTGCGAAAATGGCGATAAATCGCCGGTATCGTAAATCCAACCTCCTGGGCAATATCCTCCATTGACGTGTTCTTGAATCCCTGTCGATTAAATAAAACGGCGGCGACTGTCAGAATCTGGTCATGCCGTTCGGGGCGCCGCTTTATTCGCCCACCCAGACCACGTTCGGGTAGACGAGTCAGCCACGCCGCGCTCATTCGTCCTTCTTCGGATGAATCACTCACCGTCATGTTTCCGCACCTAGCAAGTCTCCCCTATTTCAGTAGTACCTTCGCGAAAACCGCCTTGAGCGGAGTGTCCGACTTCCGCCCAATGTCGAACTCAAATGGTTTCAAATTCGGTTTGACAGACTCCAACCCAAGGGCACGCCAGTAAACCATCCTCGGGGAGAAACCGGAGTAGCCCAACTGCGGGTCATGCAGAGACTGCGGGCGAATATTCCTCAACCGACGTTTCTCAGCGGAATCGACACTAATCACAAGTAATTTTCCTTGTCAAAGCGAGTCGATCGCGTGAACCTTGGGTGGCATAAATGTCAGTCTCCGACCTGAATTCATACGGAAGACGTTGATAAGTCGTGCGCGGGTCTCAACTGGATCCAATATCTCATCGACACCGAATCCTGACGCCGCCCGCAATGGGGTGACCTGAGCAAAAAGTTCTTCAATCAGTTCTTGACGGCGAGCCGTCGGATTCGCAGCTGATTCATAATCGCGGTGAAATGCGATGTCGACGGCTCCCTCAACTCCCATTGGACAAACTTCCGCCGTGGGCCAGATGAATGCAGCTTCGGAATTAATGCTGCGGCCGCCTCCCATCGAGACATAGCCTCCGCCGTAGGCTTTGCGCATCACAATCGAAACGACGGGAACTGACACGTGTCCCCATGCCAGTAACAGACGGCCCACCTGACGAACCGTATTTTCACTTTCCGCCCTTGAACCTACAAACAACCCAGGCGTGTCAATCAGGCTCACGACGGGTAATCCAAACGCGTCGCACGTCGACAGAAAATGGGCTGCCTTCGAGCACGCAGCCGCGTCCATAGTTCCGGCAAAGACCAGCGGCTGGTTCGCCATAACTCCTACAGGGAGGCCACCCAATCGGCCAAACCCAGTGACCAAGTTTTTCGCAAAGCCTGGACGGAGTTCGAAGAACGTCCCTTCGTCGCAGAGAATGTTGACAACTTTCTTCACGTCGTAGGCACGCCGCCGCTCGTCCGAAATAACATCGCGCAGTTCGGCGCACAAACGGTCAGATGGATCGTCTGATTCCTTAAGAGGCAATGGTGCGGCGGCGTTGGATGGAAGATATGAGAGGAACTTCTTGATCGTCATTATGCAGTCAGCGTCATCTTCGCATTCCAGGTCGATTGCACCCGCTCTTGCCTGGATCGCGGAACCCGCCAACTCCTCATGAGAAATCTCTTCTCCCGTGCCGGCCTTAACGAGTTTAGGCGAAGCCATTCCCAGCCAGCCTGTTCCCTTGACCACCGGCACGAAATCGGCCATCGCGGTGAACATAGCCGGACCCGCGTACGCCGCTCCCATCACGGCGGCTACGATCGGCGCCCATCCGGACATTAGGGCCATCTCTCGAAACGGGGCATGACTGCCGCCCGCCGCAAACATACGGGTGTCCATGTTGTGAACCCGATGTCCGCCGCCGTCGATTAAGAAAATTAATGGCATACCGCGACGCAGCGCCAAGTCGGATATGCGACGTAATTTCTGCCCGCCAAGGGAATGGATTGTGCCGCCGAGAACCGTAAAATCGTCCGCGGCAACCGCCACTGGCCTTCCCTCAACGAAACCCGTGCAAACAATAGGGCCCTCCATAAGGAGATCCTTGGCTTTGGTCACGTCCGAGGCGCTCGTCATGGCCAAGGCCCCGCCGTCGGGTGTCGTTACCATGGATCCGTATTCGACGCGTCCATCCGGATCCAAGAGCAAGTCCAGCCGCTCTCGCGCAGTCAACTTTCCCCGTTCGTGTTGCTTCTTGACCGCTTCGGGACGAGACGCATCCTCCAACACACGCCGCGCCTCGAGCACTTCACGCAGCTCAAGCCGAAGTTCTTCTTTCTTCATATCCACAATCGTCTCCTACCCATTGAGCATGCTTTGTTGGTCACCTGCGCATCACCGGCAACTCGATCTGCGATGCGGACGCTCCCCCACGTAGGAAACTGAAGACCGGGACACCCGACTCCGGTACGCGCGCGAAATTATCCTTGTCGGCTCCCGCAACCGCGACTCGGATCGCGTGCCCCTTACGAAAAAGCCACGATACCGGAAATAGGTCGAATTCGACGTCAAGTGGGGCGCCAGGCTCAACCAGTCGAACATCGC
>PKXH01000002.1:3739-10046 GCA_003133405.1 Acidimicrobiaceae bacterium
ATACACAAAGACCGCTCCATCGCTAGTTGACGAGCGCATGAAAAGATGGACGATCGGATGACCGGTTACCTCGAGATCAGCCTCCAACGGATCCGACGTGTACGTGAGAAGCGCTCGGTCCTTGAGAGCACGATCAGGGTAACGCGCGGGTTTCGCTCCTCCAGAATTCATCTTTCCGAAGCGAGACCAGACTCCAGTTCCGGCTGTGAAGTTAACTCGATACGTGTCCTCTCCGACGACCGACGGCGTCTGGTCATTGAGTACACCACCTTCACCCAAGAAATAGCTTGTTGGTGAAGTGCCAGCAGGGGGCCACGATGCAGCTGACTTCCATCGTTCCTCGCCCATCGTGAAGTAATGGACCGGCGCCTCCACGTCGGCTTCGACCGCCTCGTCGCGCAGATACTTGTCAAAGAACCGCACCAACTCAGCCGTATGCTCGAAGTCCGTCCGGCGACCGACCTTGAGTTGAGGAGAATCGTAGAAGTTGCAGCCGTGGGACCATGGCCCAATCGTGAGTTGGCTTCCGGGTATCTGGAGCGTATTGTAAAGGCTCATCATCTCACGAGCGAATGCCGCATCGGACCAGCCGTCAATGGCATAAATTGGGATGCCGAAATCTTTGAGATCATTCGTGAAAGTCACCGGGGATTGAGTGGACAAGGTCGCCCCGCCACCTGCGATCGGCAACTCACTGTCACGATAGGAGGCCGAGGCGATGTCCAAGTCGAAGGCCTCGTTGTCCGCGTGCTGCGCGACCGCAGCCGATAATACCGAACGATCCTTGTCATCATCCACGGGCCGAACACCGCGTATCATCGCTCGCAACGTCAGTCGATCTCTCAACGTTTCTCCCATTGCGGAGAAGCGATTCTCGTCCATGGCCCGGAGATTTTGTCCTATATCGTCGAGAAAGCGACTGCAGAGCAGGCCGTAGGGGTGTGTAGATCGGTATATATCGAAGACGGTGCATCGTGGCGCGATTGCGTGGAGAGCCGGATGCTTCGTCGTGGCGAGCCATAGCGAAGTCATTCCCAAAGCCGAAATGCCAGTGGAGCCGACCTTCCCGTTCGACCAAGGCTGCGCGACGATCCAGTCCAGTATCTCCGGGCCATCTCGGACAACGTCCTCCATCATGAGCGAACGCTTCTTTCCAAAGGAGGCACCCGCGCCGCGCATGTCGACGAATACGGTCGCGTATCCAAACTGCGCAAACTGCGTTGGCTCACGGCGTCCCAATGTGCGACTCCTCTTGCCAATAAATTCGTCCAAGAATCTAGAGCGAAACTCGATCGAACGAAAATACGGGGTAATCACGATGATCGTTGGAAGACGATCCCCGCCACGNNCGCTCATCGGAACGTAGCAGGAAGAACGTTCCGCGCCCTCGAAGCGCGAGACGGGTGACTTCATGGGATCCCCAACCCACCACGCTGCGTCAGTGGATGTATGAACCTTCGATCTCATTCGTCCTCCTCGTTAGCGGTGCGCCCTTCGTACGAAGTGGGGGGCCGAGGCACGTAAATTGAATTCTTCTCTCGATCCCAAGTGCGATCGTTGAGGGCGTTTTCGCGCAACTCGAACTTGCGAACCCTCTGCGTCGCCTCGGTCTTGGGCAACTCCTCGACAATTTCAACGTAGCGAGGGACCATAAATCGTGGCGCGCGATCCACGAGGAAGATGACGAGCGTCTCCTCGGTCAAACTGGAATTCGGCTTCAGGACGATGAGGACCTTAATTTCGTCCTCGCCCCACTCGGATGGAACCGGGATCGCCGCGCTTTCTAGAACGGCCGGATGAGAATTCACCTCAGCTTCTACTTCAATCGATGAAATATTCTCACCGCGACGGCGTATCGAATCCTTAAAGCGATCTACAAAGTAGTAGTAGCCATCCTCATCGCAGCGGAACGCGTCACCGGTGTGGAACCAACCGTTGCGCCAGCAACTAATCGACGTGTCCGGCATCCCAAAATAGCCTGTCGAAATTGTCCATGGAACAGATGTTCGAACAATCAACTCGCCAGTCGTGCCCACCGCTGCTTCCATGTCGTGTTCGTCCACAATTCGAGCTTCAGTTCCGGCAACGCCTCTGTGCAATCGGCCGCAGGTCTTTGCGTTCGGAATCTCTCCGTCGGTTCGGAAAACTGGGGGGGTTTCGGTCATGGCGTAGGTCGTGGATAGGCGCACACCAAAACGCCTTTCAAAATCCTTGTACTGAGGTATCAGGGGCAACATGACCGCCATTCGAAGAGGATTGTCCGCGTCATCCTCCTTCGGCTCTTGTCCATACAGGAAGCTCTGCATGGTGCCGGCAAGCGTTCCTACGGTGCATCCGTAGGTGCGAACGTCGCTCCAAAACGCTGTCCCGCTGAATTGACTTCGCACTACGAGGCGCGCATTGATAGCAGCTGTCAACAAGGCGGGCATGCGCCCTCCTCCATGAAAAGGGGCGAGAGGTGCGTAAAAGACATCGTCCTCGTTCACCGAGGCCGTATCGAAAGCGCCTTCAGCGAACGCATACCATTGGCCCCAAGGAATCTGCACTCCCTTCGACGGGCCCGTCGTCCCCGAGGTGTAGATGATGTTCGCTATGTCCCACGGCTGAGGTAACTGAACGTCGTGGGCAGCCGGCGACCCGTCGACGAATTCCTTGGCGGATAGAAACGACACCCTCGGAATGTTTGGAAAGGTTTCGGACGCGTCGGGGACAATGACATATTCGACTCCTCCGAGCGGCACTTCAAGTTCCGTCAATCGGCTTACGTACTTCTGCGCGACCACGAGAACCTTCGCTCCAGAATTGCGGATAATGTAGGTGAGCATTCGCCCTCGATAGTCAGTGTTGACTCCGGTATCAATCGCTCGAACCAACGAAAGGCCAAGCCAGGTTTGCAGCGAATTCAACGACGCCTGCATCATCGTCACGACCCTGTCGCCGCTCTGGACTCCGAGACGCTGGAACGCTCCAGCCCACGTGTCCATGACCGCATTCGCCTGACCGAACGTGAGCGATCCTCCGTCGACCTCTTGAACCCAGATCCGATCGGGATTCGACTCTGCCCTCTCTGCAATGACCCTCGGAAGGGTTGAGCGATAGTCCAGCACCTCCCGACATCCTCCTCTGCGAAGCCTCTTCAACCTCGATCGCCACCGTACACCACCTTAAGACTTTACGCAACGATGAATTAACTTTCGCCATTTCTTACTTTGTGATGGTTAGAAATAATCTGACGTTCAGATCGTTCGATTTCGAAGGTGAAAAAGGACTAACGTTAGTTGAGACGGGATTTGGGAGTGACATATCTTTCACTACAACGACGACCCGATGCCCTGTCCTTGTCGATCTCGTGATGGTTTCGGTCGTGAATAACATCCTTGTCGTCGTCGGGGCGGCCGCCTTTGTCGGACTGTTAGCCCAGATCTACATCAACCTTGGCTTCACGCCAGTGCCAATCACCGGTCAGACTTTCGGCGTGCTGTTGGTGGGCTCCGCACTTGGTTGGAGTCGTGCGAGCCTCTCGATGGGCCTCTACCTCTTCGCCGGCACGGCAGGTCTACCGTGGTTTGCCGGTCACTCGAGCGGAACGCCGCCTACGCTCGGCTACATCACTGGATTTGTCCTTTCTGGGGCCATCCTCGGATGGCCTCGCCTCACGCGGCAACGACCGCAACGTCGCACGCGCGGCTCTCTCCATGTTCCTTGGAGAGGCAGCGATCTACATCGTCGGCGTGCCGTGGTTCGCTCTCTCGCTTCACGTCTCGTTCAGCAGCGCACTGAGCCTCGGATTCACTCCGTTCTTGTTAGGCGACACGATCAAGGCCGGGCTTTCGGGACTGGCATTGCCCACGTCGCGGCGGCTAATTGAGCGCGTGACCAGGAGGTAAGCATCTGGCCCGGCACTAATCACGTGGCCCTTACCGTATATGTAGTCATGCCTTACTGTCCAAGATTCAAAGCCGTGATCCGCCCGCTCAGCAAACTTATGTCGGTCAGTTGCCCGTCACATCTTTGGCTGCGGCTAGCTCAGCCTTGGCGCTAGGGCCAGTTAAATTACCCAGGCCGCGTCGAGACTTGCGTCCTTTTTGAATGTGTTAATTTGTATTAATGGTGCTCTTAGCTCGGGACTGTCTGTTACCTCGCCTTCTTCACTTCCGTGCAGTCTCCGAATTAGGAGAGGTGTGAGCGTATTGCGGGTCACTGCTGATGGGGTTTCCCTCCGCCCCAGGGCTCGGCCTGTCCTGACACTTCGAAGCGCCCCCAACAAGTGGCGACGCATCAATTACAACCGGCTCGATGGTGGAATGTGGCGTGACCATCAAGATTGAGGCGGACTTCGACGCGAATGTACTCAGTGTGGTCGTCGAGTTGGGCTCTGAAGTGAACGCGGGGGACCTTCTGGTTATTCTCGAGTCGATGAAGATGGAGATTCCAGTCGTCGCGCCCGTAAGTGGCACCGTCACAGAAATTTACGTCACAGAACAGGGGATCGTCAAGGGAGGGCATGCCATCGCCGTCATTGTTGAACATAGCGAGCAGGCGCCGAACTGAGCGAATCCATTCAATCCAAGTAATTCGTGAGACACTCGCGAGAGAGATGCATTACGCCTCGCCTCCACGGGCTCGGGCGGACCGTGCTACGCCTCAGGCGACAGCCACGGCGAATCTCACGCACCCGCGATTGAAGCGAAAAACCAGGGATTTGGATTGAGCCTCCCGCGATGACCAGTGAGAAATCCCGACGCATCGATTACACGGTTGCCGATGACGATGACGATGATGGTGACCGGGTTGCGGCCGTTGGCGATGCCCAACTGACTTGGTTCCAAGCGGAACCCTCGAAGCAACGCAGTGTCAGTGAAGACAATTAGAGCAGGAAAGATGCGGTGCCGACTATGGCGACTCCGCCGGTCTGGCGGGTGCAGTTGAGTTCGACCACTACCAACTCACCCTCGTCGGTCGGCTCAACCTTCGTCACGATGCCGGTGCACGTCAGTTCGTCGCCGGGCCACACCTGCTCCTTGAATCGCACACCAAAGCGGCGAACGTTTTCAGTGCCGAGCCAATCGGTGGCGAAAGTGGCGAGTAGGGCGGCCTGGAACATACCAATCGAGAACACTGTCGGAAACCCGGCGCCGGTAGCAAAAGTCTCGTCGTGGTGGATCGGGTTGAAATCTCCGGAAGCGCCCGCGTAGAGGACGATGTCGGTACGAGTAATCGGTCCGAACGATCTCGGCTCGGTGGTATCTCCAACGGTCACCCGCACGTCAACTCACTTTCGGAGGACGGGCGGTCTCAACGAGGGTCGTACGCTGTTCCGCCACTAGGGCGCCCGCCCCATCACGGAACTCAGTGACGAGCCGGGCGAATTTCATTACGCCACCGCGCTTGCCTTCTTTTTCCCAGCGATCCCCGAGGCGGGTATGAGCGTGCAGTACCTCACCGGCGGAGGGAAGCGCGCCGAAGAATTCGAACTCCTCCTCACCGTGGAGCAGGCGGGCCAAGTCGAAGCCGAGTTCGTCCAGAACACCGTCGTCGGCGGGCGGGGCCCAGAAGTTCCGTGCGGTCGTGAGAAAGGTGGGCGGAATCACGGCCGCGGCGCGATCGTAGGCAGTCTGCGTTGACTTGGCGGACCGAGCGAACTCGCGAATCTTCCCGCGCTCGATGGGTACTTCATAACTCAAGAAGCGCCCCTGGCCATTTCCTTTTGCAGCATCTCAAGTTGGCTAATGACCTCGACCTTGCGCGGCAATGTACTCATAGCTGCGGCGAACTCATCGAACGTCCATCCGGCGTCAGTGGCGACGTCGTCGGCGATAGACCAGCCGGCATAGATACCAACTCTGCCGCCGTAGACAGAGAACACCTGCCCGTTAAAGGGGCACCCCTCCGAAGCCAGGTAGGCGACCACGGGCGAGATGTTCTCGGGATCGAAAGCGGACACGCCCATGACATCTGAGATGCCCGGGGTCTGGAGCGTGAGTCTGGTGCGGGCGACCGGCGCGATGCAGTTGACCCGCACCCCGTAACGCTCGAGTTCCTGGGCGGCGACCAACGTCATGGCCGCAATTCCCGCCTTGGCCGCGGCGTAGTTGGTCTGTCCAACATTCCCGTGTAAGCCAGAGCCCGACGAGGTGTTCACCAGTGAGCGGTCGACCACCACGCCGGTCTTAGACCGCTCACGCCACAGATTCGAGGCGTGATGACTCACGTTGAACGTCCCCTTCAAGTGCACGGCGACGACATCGTCGAACTCTTGCTCGCTCATGGAAACGAGCATTCGGTCACGAAGTATGCCCGCGTTATT
>PKXH01000099.1 GCA_003133405.1 Acidimicrobiaceae bacterium
GGATACGTGCCCGCCCTCGACCACGCCCCCCAAGGAGTTCTGGGCTGCCCAGTTCGACATGGGGCTCGCGTGGATTCAGTTCCCACCGGGACGCGGCGGACTAGGACTCGATCCCAAGTTCCAGGAGTTAGTTGACGACCGTCTTGACCAAGCGGGTGCGCCCAGCAACGTCAGCGTGAACTTCATGCTGGTCGGCATGGCTGGACCCACCCTNNAGATCTGGTGTCAACTCTTCTCAGAGCCCGGAGCGGGTTCGGATCTCAGTTCGCTGGCTACCCGGGCCGAGCGCGACGGCGACGAATGGGTGTTCAACGGGCAGAAGGTCTGGACAACCCTCGCGCACGTCGCCGATTGGGCGATGATCCTCGCCCGGACTGATCCCCAGCAGCCCAAACATAAGGGGTTGACCTACTTCCTGATCGACATGCATCAACCAGGCATTGAGGTTCGCCCGCTTCGTCAGATCACCGGTGAGGCCGAGTTCAACGAGGTGTATCTCACCAATGCTCGCACTCCCGACGCGCTTCGCGTCGGCGAGGTGGGCGAAGGCTGGCGGGTGGCGCTGACCACGCTGATGAACGAGCGCGTCGCCTTCGGCCACCTTGCCAAAGCGCCTCGCGGTTCGGGCGCCATCGGCCACGCGATTCGATTACTACGACAGCGCGACGCGACCGACGACATCTTTCGAGACGAGCTGGCCCTCAGGTGGATCGACAACGACCTGGTTCGCTTGACAACTCTCCGCGCCCAGCAGACGCGTGACCGCGGAGTGCCCGGACCCGAAGGTTCGGTCATCAAGTTGGCGTACACCTGGGCCGTACTTGAGACGTGGGAGTTGTGCGTCGATCTCCTCGGCCCAGACGGGCTACTCATCTCGAACTACGAGATGGACCGGCCAACGGTCATGGGCGCCTCCACTCTGGGCGAGGGCGACGGGATCGACGTGGTCAAGGCGTGGCTCGCCTCGGTGGGCAGCACCATCGGCGGTGGAACTTCCGCCATTGCCAAGAACGTGCTCAGTGAGCGAGTCCTCGGGCTTCCGGGAGAACCGCGAGACGACCGGATCCGGCCATGGTCCGAAATACCACGCAACTAACTTTGGCCGTTTGCGGGCGACGATTGTTAAGCGAGCGCCTCGAGGGCGGCCATCCGACCGGCGTGGTCTCCAGCCAGCAGTGAGATCATCAGCACGTCAACGCCCGCCTCGGCGAACTGGGCCAGTTTTTCCTTAACGTGGCTCAACGACCCGATCGCCGACAAATCATCGACGAGGGCGTCGGGTACGGCGTCGGCGGCCTCCTGTCGCTTGCCGGCCAAGTAGAGGTCTTGAATCGCTCTGGCCTCGTCCTCATAGCCGTAGCGCTGAACGAGTCGATTGTAGAAGTTCTGCTCGCGTGACCCCATCCCACCGAGATACAGAGCCAGTATGTGCTTCGTCATCGTGCGAGCCGTTTCGGGCTGGTCGGTGATAGCGACCGCGGCCGTCCCGTAGATCTGCAGCGGAGCCAGCGTCGCCGACCGTTTGGCCTTCCCGGCCTCGAGGGCGGCTCGGAACACCTCGGGTCCCTGGGTCGGAGAGTAGAGCGTCGGCATCCAACCGTCAGCGATCTCCGCGGCCAGTTCAACGTTCTTGGGACCGAGCGCGGCAACCACGATCGGCACGGCGTCTCGCACCGGATGGTTGATGAGTTTCAGACCCATGTGCAGTTGGAAGATTTCGCCGTCGTAGTCCAGGCGCTCACGGCGCAGAATGGTGCGCACGATCTCGATGGTTTCGCGGGTGCGGCGAAGCGGTTTCTCGTATGGCACACCGTGCCAGCCCTCGATCAATTGAGGTCCGGACACGCCGAGTCCGAGGATGGCCCGACCGCCCGAGAGTGTGTCGAGGGTCGCCACCGACTGACCGATCAGCGCCGGCGTGCGCGAGTACACGTTAATGATGGACGTCCCTAGCCCGATTCGCTTGGTGATGGGTATGAGCGACGTCAGCAACATGAACGCGTCGAAACTCCACGCCTCGGCCACCCAGATCGAGTGATAACCGAGATCATCCGCCGCCCGAGTTAACTCGGCAACCTCCTCGGCCGACATGGCTCCTTCCCCATAGGGCAACGAGATAGCCAACTGCATAACTTCTCCCTTCGGTTCAGGTGTAAGTGAATCTATCGATTTTTGTGGCGACACCACGTTGAAGATCGCGAAATGGAATATCGCGTTCCGGGTTTGAATCACGGGGAAGCCCGAGGACGGTCTCACCGATGATGTTGCGCTGGATCTCGTCGGTACCCCCGGCTATGTGCATCGCGAAGCTCTCGATGAGCGCGTCGGCCCACCGTCCATGTTCGGGTGCACTGTCATCCCAGAGACCACCGGCGGTGCCCAGCACCGCCATGCCAGTCTCGGTGAACTCCGTGCCAACCAGTGCGGCGAAGAGTTTGAGGACGGAAACCTCCGGCCCCGGAATGGTATCCCGGGCCAACCCCGTTCGCACCCGTGCCGTCGTCAGATCGAACAACCGAGCCAGTGTGTACGCCCTCGCCAGACGTTGGCGAATCACCGGGTTCTCCGAGGCCGGCGCACCTTCCCTCTCGGTGCGATGAGCAAGTGCGAAAAGAGAGGCCATCACGTTGCCCACCGAGAACACGGCGGCGACGGAGAGCCGCTCGTTCATCATCATCGTCCGGGCGACTCGCCAACCATCGTTCAAGTCACCGAGCAGGCCGTCAACTGGCACACGAACATCGTTGAAGAACACTTCGTTGAAATGCGATTTTCCGTTGATCTGGCGCAATGGCCGGACCGTGATCCCTGGCGTCGACATGGGAACGACGATTGTCGATATTCCTCGGTGTTTGGGCACGTCCAGATCGGTACGAAAGACACCCAGACCAAAATCGCAGTAGTGCGCGCCGCTGGTCCAGACCTTCTGACCGTTGATCACGAACACGTCATCGNNCTCCAGAGTTGGCACCAGATCTCGTCTCCGCGGAGCATCGGCCGGAGGTAGCGCTGCCTCTGCGCATCGCTACCGTGAGCGATGATCGTGGGGCCAATCATTCCCAGACCGATGCTGAAGTGCTGCACCGGGACGTCGTAGCGGGCCAGCTCCTCACCGAAGACGATGGCCTCAAGCGGGCCGGCCCCGCGCCCTCCGTATTCAGTGGGCCAGGTGAACGCCGCCCATCCGGCCTCGGCGAGCGTGCGCTGCCACGCCTTGGCCCGCGAGATCGCGTCGGGTCGGTCGTCGAGTCCCTGTAACGCTGAAAGCGCTTGATTCGCCTCGGTCTTCGCGACGGCGTGCTGGTCGAACCACGCGCGGACCTCGGCTCGAAACTCCGCTTCCACCGGTGAGTCGTTGAAGTCCATAAATCGTGTCGGTCCCGTCAGTCAGGAAACAGACCGTCGGGTATCGCGGTGTGCTTCGACTGTGTGAAGTGAGGTACATCCCTCGTCGTAAGCGCCCTTAGTCCTTCAGCAGTATCTGGTTGGGTTCCCGCCCACCAAATGAGACGTCCCTCGGCGGACATGATGCCCCGCCGATCGCCCGATTCCAGCGCTCGATAGACGAGTTCCTTGGTCACGCCCGTCGCCATCGGTGCGGCGTAAGTGGCTATCTGGCGAGCCAGTTCGAGCGCCACCGGAAGCACCTGCGCAGTCGGAACGGCCCGCGACACAAGACCCATCTGCGCCGCCTCGGCACCGGTCACCGTACGCCCTGTCAGGAACAACTCAAGCGCTCGCGACACCCCCACCAGGCGGGGCAGCATCCAGGTGGAGTTCGCCTCGGGCACGATGTTCATCTGCACGAATGGGAACCGAATCTTCGCGTCCTCTGCCGCGATTCGGATATCAAAGACAAGGGTCAACGTCACGCCGCCACCGATGGCCGCGCCATTGATGGCGGCGATGGTAGGCGTGCGCATCGTCCAGAAGGCAAATCGCTCGGTGATCTCGTCATCCGTGACCTTGAGCTCACGGTTATGCTCCTCATGGGCCGCTTCGTCGAACGTGGTGGTGCCCTCGGAGAGATCGATTCCGGCGCAGAACGCCGATCCCGCGCCCGTGACGACGATGACACGAACGTCTTCCTCCGCGTCGAGCGCCCACATGGCGTCACTCCACTCTCCTATCATCGCCAAGTTGAGCGCATTCTTGACGTCGGGCCGGTTAAGGGTGACGAGGGCAACGCCCTCGTCGACCTCGACCTTCAGGTACTTATATTCTGGCCAGCTATTCATGTTTCTTTCTCCTTTGTGCGGATCAACTCCGCGTAAGTCACCCGTTTAGACTCCGATGTGATGTAGCAATTGCCGTCGGTGCTGACGCGGATCACCGAACATCAATTCAGAGGATTTGGCTCGCTTCAAATACAGATGGGCGGGATGCTCCCACGTAAAGCCGACGCCGCCGAGCACCTGGATGGTCTCGGCGGCCACGTTGAGGAAGGCCGTGGAGCAGTACGACTTGGCCATGCTGGTCGCAATCGGCAGATCGGTGTCGAGGGCGGCGGCGCAGTTCGCCGCGTATTGCGCCGCAGTCCTGGCCAATTCGATTTGCACCAACATGTCAGCGCACTTATGTTTCACCGCTTGGAACGAGCCGATCAGCCGACCGAACTGGAGACGGTTCTTCGCGTACTCAACCGAAATCTCCATGCACTTCTGTGCGCCGCCGACCTGCTCGGCCGCCAAGCCCGTCGCCGCCAACTCCAAGACTCGCTCGACGATGTTCCATCCCTGTCCGTCCGGGCCCACCGGTCGGGCGGGCGTCGCCTGGAGGTCGAGTCGAGCTAGTTTGCGAGTCTGGTCGGCTGTGCTCAAGGGCGTTCGTGTCAGTCCGGAGGCTTGGCCGACGACACTGAATATTCCGACCCCCGCGTCGGTACGAGCTGCGACAAGAATGAGTTGCGCAGTGTGTCCATCCAGCACGTAGTGCTTGGTGCCCGACAACTCGTAACCTTCTCCGCGCGACACCGCCGTGACCCGCACGCTTGACTCCTCCCACCGGCCGTCCGCTTCGCTCACCGCCAACGTCGCCGTTGTTTCCCCAGAGGCGATTCCGGGCAACAACTCGCTCTTGGCAACGTCATCGCCGCTGTGGATCAAGGTACTCGCCGCCAACACCACCGTCGAGAAGAAAGGTGAGACGAGCAGCACCCGGCCCATTTCCTCCAGGACAATGCTCAACTCTCGAAAGGAGTACCCCGAGCCCCCGAACTCCTCGGGAATGGCCAAACCCTGGAGGCCTAACTCGTGCGCCATTTGCGACCACACCGCAGCGTCGTAGCCGGACGGCGTGTCCATCAGTCGTCGCACCTCGATCTCCGACGACTTCTGCTCGAAAAACGAACGTACGGTGCGCCGGAGCATCTCTTGCTCCTCGGAGAAGACAAAATCCACTTCGAAACCCCCCGTATTTTGACCTCTAACGCACGTTAACATGCGGACTACCTGAGGTCTTGTGGCAGTCGAAGCGCTTCGATAGCCCGTGGAACGAGTTCGAACATGACGCTCACCTCAGCGCACCATCCTCCTCGGTCCCCAAGTAATGCTCAGCGATTGCTAAAGGAGGCGGGCCGGTGCTCGAAGAAGGCGCGCACGGCCTCTTGGTGGTCAGAGGTAGTGGCACAGAGCATTTGGGTACGGTCCTCTAGGGCAATGGCCGCCTCGAGCGACGGCGCGTCAAGGTTGGACCACATGACTTCCTTGGTCATGCGGACCCCGAACGGTGAGTTGGCCGTGATCACCTCGGCAATCTTGATCGCCTCGTCGACAACCGTGCCTTCGGGAACGATGCGCGCGACCAACGCTCGAAGGTGGGCTTCGTCGGCGTCGACTAGCCGGCCGGTGAGCATCATCTCGAAGGCGAGTGTCGGACCAACGATCTTGGGCAGCAGATAGCTGACCCCGCATTCGCATCCGGACAGTCCGAGGCGGACAAAGGCTGAACTGAAACGCGCCGACGGAGTGGCAATGCGGATGTCCGCGGCGAGCGCGAGCGCGAATCCGGCGCCGGTCGCCGGACCATTGACCGCTGCCACCACCGGTTGCGGCAAAGACCGCACCCGCATCGTCAAACCGGAAAAAGCTTCCACGACGGCTAATCCCGATGCGATGGTCAAGTCGTCGCTGGCATCAGCGAGGTCATGGCCGGAACAGAATCCCCGGCCAGCGCCGGTGAGCACCACGGCGCGGCACTGCTCGTCAAGGGCCAAGCCGTCGAGCACGGTAATCAACTCCTTGAGATCTTCAAGGCGCAAGGCGTTGAGCCGCTCTGGTCGCGTCAGCGTCACGAGCGTAATCCCGGGCCGGACCACTTCGGTTATGACACTTGGCATCCAGCCCCTTCCCGCCCGACGGCAGAAAACAATCCCTCACGATGGTACTTCTTTGACCTCAGCGGTAGCGCCGGCGGCGTGCGACGCGTCGTCCCTGTACGGGCAGCCATGTCTTTGGGTCAGACGGTGAGATACGCCGCTGGTTGGACAGACTTCTCTCGAGGCTGAGGTCCCGACCAGGTTATGACGGTCGCATTTCCAAGCGCGACGACCGAAGACGAGCGATCCCCCCGAGATGAGTCGATGGCCCCCACGGCCCCTACCAAACCGAGTATCCGGTTCTGGTCAGTAGCGCGAGGGAGTCACCGGTGACGCCGTTCACACCGCACAATCGGTTACACCAGAATCTGAATTGGGTCGTCGACCAGGCTGAGGAATGCTCGCATCCATTCGGCAGCGACCGCGCCATCGATTGGCCGGTGATCCACCGACAGCGTTACTCGGATGACCGAGCGGGCTTCTACCGTCCCCTCGTCGGTTACGACCGGCTCTCGACGAACCGCTCCAACAGCAAGGATCGCGGACTGAGGGGGATTAATGATTGCCGCGAACTCCTCGGTCCCGTACATGCCAAGGTTGGTGACCGTTAACGAGCCACCCTCCAGCTCATGCTGACCTAGTCGACCAGCACGGCCTCGCTCCGCCAAGTCGCGCGTCGTCGTAGCCAGCACGTTGATCGACATGCCTTCGACGCTGCGCAGCACTGGCGTAACCAGTCCTCTAGGTGTCGCCATCGCCATGCCCAAATCCACCGTCGACATCGCGAGAATCGAGTCCTCCGCCCAAACGACATTCATCGCCGGCACCAGCTGGTGCGCGCGGGCTGCGGCCTTAAGGATCAGGTCGTTGAGGGAGATCTTCTCAGGTGACGCCTCGTTGAGCCTCGCTCGCACTTCGAGTAGTCCGTCGACCTCCGCCGTACCGCGCAAGTAAAAGTGTGGGGTGCTGCGTTTACTCTCGCTAAGTCGAGCGGCCATCGCTCGACGGGCTCGCGAGATTGGCGCGACTGTCGCGCCCGCGTATGGACCCGCACCA
>PKXH01000065.1 GCA_003133405.1 Acidimicrobiaceae bacterium
CACAAACTTTGGCTCCCAGAGCAGGACTCGAACCTGCAACCTAGCGATTAACAGTCGCTTGCTCTGCCAATTGAGCTATCTGGGAATGAACGCTGAAGCGTAGTTACGTTAGCACTGACCTGGTGGTTCACTGCTGAGCGAACCAACGTTCCAGGCGCTCCGCTTCAGGACTCTCTCTGACCGCGCGCCGACAGCGCTCTATTCGCTTGGTCATCGCTTGACGAGAGATGCCGTAGGTGTGAGCGATCTCTTCCATCGGCATCGTCTTAAAGGTGTATTGCCAAAACGCGTCAAAATCCGCACCGGTGAGGCGTCGCAGTTCGTCAATCACCCACGACGGCGCATCACTGATATCACTCGAAGGCCTCAAGTCGGCGACGTCCTCGATCTCCACCGAGGCAAAACGTCGCGATTGGAGCTCGCGGCTGAGTTGCATGATCTCGTGCGCCTTGGCCTGTGAGATACCGATCTCTTGAGCCACGTCACGTTTGTTGAGGCGTCGATCCGGATGGGATCTCTCCAGCCTTTGAAATTTCAAGATGAGACGCATCTCGGCGTCGCTGAGACCGGCCTGTTGCTGGACGGTTTGGTTGACGAGTTTCGTGATCCAGTAGTTGGCGTAGGTGGCAAAACGATTGCCCAGCGCGGGATCGAAACGACGCAGCGCGTTCACCAATCCTTCGACCCCGGCTGCTTCAAGGTCCTCGTTGTAGAACCGATAGCCCCGCTCGAGCACCCGTGCGCGCACCAACCCGAAGGTCGCTCGCAGCAACGTCGACTCGGCCTCTTGACCCTCTTGGCGCGCGCGCAGCAATCGCTGACGTTGCTGGGAATCACTCGCTTCGCTCTTCATCATCTCCGCGCTGGCACTACGGCCCTGTTGGATTATGGGGTACAGGGAACGCTCCTCTTCGACACTGAGCGGCGCGAGCATGGCCATGCCTCCGATGAAGCCCCGCGTGCCTCGACTCACGATGAGTGTTGCGACGCGCGCTCTAGCAGCCAGTGACGAAGGTCGCGCTCGGCAATCTCACCATGTCCCGTCTCGAGCAGTTCGACCCGCTCTTTGACGTCGCGACTGGTGGCCATCGCGACCTCGGGGCTGACGCGTCCTTCGCGCATGTCGCGATCGAGCGATCGCAGCTCTTCGGCGACCGCGCTTCGCGTCAGTTGAGCCACGACGGCCGCGAGATCGCTCGCGGCGTAGGGGCGCGTGAGCTCGTCGACGGCCAGTTCGCTCAGGACCTGGGCGGCCTCGTCCTGGCCGCGACGATCGAGGTCGTCGATCAACTCCGACAGCGGTTGGTTCGTGATGAGCGATTCGAAGATCTCGCGTTGCACTTCATTGACGAAGTAGGGCGCGATAAGGCGTTCCTTCATCACCGCGGGTCCGTGCACGTAGAGCCGCAGCGCCTCCAGGCCCGGGCGCGGCAACGAAGAGCGCGGCTGGACTCGAGGCGACGGGGGCTGGTTCGCGACCTCTCGCGCGCCGCGCTCTTTCGGGTGCTTGGCCAACTCGGCCACGCGCGAGCGCAGCGTCGTGAGATCGAGCCGCAGGCGATCGGCGACTTCCATGACGTACTGATCACGCACCAGTTCACTGGGGTGCTCGGCCAGCACCTCTAGGGCCAACTCGGCCGCTCGCGCGCGACCTTCGGCGGTGTCGACGTGGGCCCCTTCGAGGACCCGCTCAAGACGAAACTTCAAAAACGGCAGCGCCCCGGCGATCGCGGCGCGCAGCGCCTCGGGATCTCGTTGGGCGAGTTCGGCGGGGTCCGTGCCCTTGGGCAGACGCGCCACCGCCACGTCGACCTCGTGCTGGCGTTCCCACTGATAGACCGACGCCGCCGCGCTCTGTCCGGCCGCGTCGGCGTCGTAGGCCAGCACGATGCGCTTGGCGAAGTTGCGCATCAAGCGAAAGTGCTCCTCACCAAGGGCCGTCCCACAGGTCGCCACGGCCCTCGGCAGTCCCGCGCCGAAGAAGGCGATGACGTCGGTGTAGCCCTCACAGACAATGATCTCGCCCGACTTGATGATGTCCGCTTTAGCGAAGTTCAGCGCGTAGAGCGTGCGGCGCTTGGAATAGATCGCCGTCTCGGGACTGTTCTTGTACTTCGGCTCGACGCGCGCGTCGGCTCGTACGGGCTGTGATTCGGACGTTGGCAGGACCCGCCCGCCCACGGCAATGGCTTTACCAGCCGGATCGAAGATCGGAAAGATCACCCGCGCGCGCAGCGCGTCTTGGCGACGGTCACGTTTGTTCACGAAGCCGAGGCCGGTGGCGAGCAGCACCTTTTCGTTCAGTTTCAGCGCGTTCGTGAGCGCATCCCACTCGTCGGGCGCCCAGCCGAGCTTGAACTGGCGCGCGACCTCGCCGGTGATGCCCCTGGAGCGAAGGTACTCGCGTGCGCCCCGAGCGTCGGGCGCGTCGAGCAGCCGCTCGTGATACCACGCAACGGCCCGCTCCATGGCGGCTAGGGCCTCCTGGCGTTCCTTACGGGCGGGGCCGGCGTTGGCGTCTTCGTGGAGTTCAATGCCCGCGCGGTCGGCGAGGAGTCGCAGCGCGTCGATGAAGTCCAGATGCTGGATCTCGCGCACCCAAGTAATCTGATCGCCCGAAGCCCGACAACCAAAGCAGTAGTAGCGACCCAGTTCTGCGTTGACCGAAAACGAGGGAGTCTTCTCTCCGTGAAAGGGACAGAGCCCTACCCAGCGTTGGCCCGTGCGCTTGAGGGCCACGGTTTCGCCAATCAAGGCCACAAGATCGGTGCCAGCGCGAACTTGCGCGATCTCGTCGTCGGAAATGGCCATAGAAAGAAAGTACCGGTTCTCCGTCATTCGCGCGCCGAGTGCCTCGAGCGGTTCTCTAAACTGCTCGCTATGCCCGAATTCGCCGTGGAGGTGTTCAATCTTGTTCGCACCTTCAGCGACGGCGAAGTTCGAGCCCTCGACGACGTGTCGCTCCAAGTGCCCACCGGACAGGTCTTTGGACTCCTCGGTCCCAACGGTTCGGGTAAGACCACGATGATTCGCATACTCTCCACCATCCTCTCGCCGACTAGTGGCAAGGCGACGGTGGCGGGCTTTGACGTCGTCAAGCAGCCCAATCAGGTTCGCCGTCACATCGGTCTGGCCGGACAGAACGCCACGGTGGACGAAAATCTGACGGGCTTTGAAAACCTGCGGATGATCGGGTTACTCAACCACCTGAACAAGTCCTACGTCGTGGCGAAGTCGCGACAACTGCTGGAGGACTTCGGGCTGAGTGACGCCGCGAATCGCACGACCACGACGTACTCGGGCGGCATGCGTCGACGGCTCGACCTGGCGGCCGCGCTCGTGGCGAATCCGCCCATCCTCTTTCTCGACGAGCCGACGACGGGACTGGACCCCCAGAGTCGCCAAGACCTCTGGGCCATCATCGAGCATCTCGTCGAGGGCGGCACGACGGTATTGCTCACCACGCAGTACCTCGACGAGGCGGACCGCCTCGCCAAGCAACTCGTGGTGCTCGACCACGGCAAGATCATCGCCGAGGGCACGTCGGCCCAACTAAAGGCACAGATGGGCACCACCGTGCTTGCCCTTACGTTTGCTTCGACCGACGGCGCGTTGCACGCCAAGCCCCTACTCGCGGACCTCTCAACCCATCCGGCCAACATCGAAGGCACCGTGATCGAGCTCACTGTGGAAGATGGACCGAGGGTGACCGCCGATGCGCTTCGACGTATCGACGCGGCGGCCCTCTCGCTCAGCGGCCTGGCGTTACGAGAGCCCAGCCTGGACGACGTCTTTTTAAGTCTGACCGGCCACAAGGCCGACGACGTGACAACGAGCGACGTGGCACCCGAGGATCGCCGCGAGGGCCGAAAGGCTCGCGCGTGAGCACACTCCCCGCCGCCGCGTCCACTCACTCGCCACTGCGCTGGGCCGTCAGTGACGTCCTCACCATCGCTCGGCGCAACCTCCTGACGCTCGTTCGCATACCAACCGCCATGGTCTTCTTGATCATTCAGCCAATCATGTTCGTGATCCTCTTTCGTTACGTCTTCGGCGGCGTCATCAAGATTCCCCACATCTCCTACGTCAACTATCTAATTCCGGGAATCCTGGTCCAAACCACGATCTTCGGTTCGGTGGGCACCGCGATCGGTCTCGCCGAAGACCTGCATAAGGGACTCATCGAACGTTTTCGTGCGCTACCGATGGCGCGTTTGGCGGTACTGGCCGGACGCACCGTCTCGGACCTGTTTCGCAACGTCTTGGTCCTCGTCATCATCACCGGCGTCGGTTTTCTGGTGGGCTTTCGCCCCGACGGCGGTTTCGTGGGCTATATCCAAGCGTGCATTTTGATGCTGATCTTTGCGTACTGCCTCTCATGGGGCTTCGCCTTTGTCGGACTGGCCGCCCCGAACTCCGAAGCGGCCCAGGCGATGACCTTTCCGGTCATCTTTCCGCTCACCTTCGCGTCGGCCATCTTCGTGCCCCTCGCGTCGATGCCGAGCTGGCTGCGACCCTTCGCGATCAACCAGCCGGTCAGCCAGACCGCGATCGCCGTTCGCGGTCTCATGCTCGGCACGCCCCACGGTGAGTCCACCTGGATCGCTCTGGCGTGGTCGCTCGGGGCGATCCTCGTCCTCGCGCCGTTGGCCGTCAATCGCTACCGCAAGGTCGCCTGAGGCGATGCCGCTCCTCTCCGTCGAAGAACTACAAGAGATCGTCGAGAGGGAGTTCCCCGATTTCGAGGCTCCCCGGATCGAATCGCTCGAGGGCGACACGATCGTAATGTCCCAGTCGGTCGGCGCCCGTAATTCGCGGCCCGGCGGCACGTTGTCGGGCCCCACCATGATGGCCCTCGCCGACAACTCGGCCTGGGTGATCATCCTCGCGCACGTCGGACCAGTGTTACTCGCGGTGACGACGAGCCTGCACATCGACTTCCTTCGTAAACCCGAGCTCACCGACCTCATGGCGCGAGCTCGACTGATCAAGCTCGGGCGCCAACTCGCCGTCGTCGACGTGGAACTCTTCTCGCGAGGTTCGAGTGATCTCGTCGCCAAGGCTCAAGTGACGTACTCGATTCCGCCGCGCGCCACCGCGTAACGTCTCGCGTGGTTCAATCAACCGCCAACCTCTTCCACTTCGGTTAGGGATGGGATCATGACCGAAGAGACCCCGCAACCTCTGTCGAGCGCGTTGATCACGCTGCTCGCGATCGCCACTGGCATCATCGTGGCCAACCTCTACTACCTCCAACCCTTGTTGCACCAGGTCACCAAGGACTTTCACGTCGGCACGGCGCGCGCGTCACTTTTGATGACCCTCATCCAGACCGGCTATGCCCTCGGACTGGCGTTCATCGTGCCCCTGGGCGACATCTGGCCGCGCCGCCGACTGGCCGTGGGGATCTTCGGGTTGTCCGCGCTGACGGTGGCGCTGGCCTCGACGTTAACCTCGTTCACGCTGCTCGCGGTCGTGACGTTCTTCATCGGCGTCTCGTCGGTCGGCAGCCACGTGCTCATCCCTTTGGCGGCCGACCTCGCCAATCCCGCCCAGCGCGGACGGGTGATCGCGCGTGTGATGACCGGGCTGTTGTTGGGCGTCCTGCTTTCGCGTACGGCGTCGGGACTGATCGCGGAAGTCGCGGGGTGGCGCTCGGTCTACTGGGCGGCAGCGAGCCTCTTGGCGGTGATCACCGAGGTATTGCACGTCGTGTTGCCCGACGAACCCGCGCGCGCACACATCACGTATCGCAGACTCGTGGGGGGCGTGTTCTCGCTCTTTGTCACCCAGCGCCAACTTCGTCGTCGCGCCTACTTCGGGGCCCTCATTTTCGCGGCCAACAGCACCCTGTGGACGCCCCTCTCCTTTCTCCTCGCCGGATCGCCGTTCCACTACTCCAATGCGGTGATCGGACTCTTTGGCCTCTTTGGCGTCGCCGGAGTGCTGGCCGCCAACGCCGCGGGTCACCAGGCCGACAAGCAGCGCACGCATCGCAGCACCATCGTCGCGGCGTTACTCCTCACCACTTCGTTCGTGATCTTGGCCCTGGGACGAAACGCTGTCTTTTTGTTGGCCCCGGGGATCATGATCCTCGACACGGGCATGCAAGGCATGCAGATCACCAATCAATCGGTCATCTACGGACTCAACGCCGGGCGTAGTCGCCTCAACAGCGCCTACATGGTCAGCGCGTTTCTCGGCGCCTCAATCGGCTCGTACCTGGCCGGCGAGGTCTACGCCCACGACGGCTGGATCGGGGACTGCTGGCTTGGCGGACTACTGAGCGTGGCCATCCTCGTCCCGGCGTTGGTGTGGCGATCCCCGAAGCCCGACGTGGCCCCGATCAGCGCGCTCGACGCCGAGCCGTAGTGCCGCGCAGGGTCATGGGTAGCTCTACGACGCCGTTCGTCGCCTGCTCCATGAGACGCACGCGCACGAGTCGTCCCATCGCCTGACGATTCTCATCGCTTTGAATGATGGCGCCCGAGTAGGTGCCAAAGAGCGCCACCACGTCATCGATCGTGCGCGTCCACGTCCAGTCCAGTGCCATGTGGCGGACGTCCACGAAGGGTCCATCGGAATCGAACTGCGCGTTCCACCCGCGGGGCCGAGCGTTGGCGTCGTCGGGGCGCTGACGAAACTTCGTCAGCTCGGCCATCCAGGGCACGTCCCGACTGAAACCGTTCCACAGCACGAAGAGTGATCCGTCATCGCGCAGCACCCGCGCCATCTCGTTCGTGGCGTCGGGCTGGGTGAACCAGTGCCACGCCGACGAAGTGACCACGACGTCAAAGGAACTCTCGGCCGCGGGCAGTTCTTCGGCGCGCCCGAGCAATACCGACACTTCCGGGCTTCTACGAAGCAGCACCCGGCGCATGTCGTCGTCGGGTTCCACGATGCTCACGTGTGCCCCGAGTTCGACCAACAGTCGCGTGAATTGCCCGGTGCCCGCGCCCACCTCCAACACCTCGAGGCCCGCGACGTCACCCAGTAGGGCCGCCGCTTCCCCGGGCGGACCCGGGCGATAGCGGTCGTAACTTTCGGCGACGGTGCCGAACTTGAGACCGCGCCCGTCGTCGCTCAACTAACGCTCCCCGGTGACCTCGCGCAAATGGGTGAGCAGACCTTCTATTGGGACGCGTACCTGGGTCGTCGTGTCGCGATCGCGCACGGTCACCGCGCGATCGTTCAACGAGTCAAAATCGACCGTGACGCAGTAGGGCGTGCCAACTTCGTCCTGGCGTCGATACCGCCGACCAATGGACTGGGTCACGTCGTAGTCGCACATGTAATGCTCCGCCAACTGGGTCAACACCTCACTGGACACCCGCTCCAATTCGGGCTTCTTAGAAAGGGGCAGCACGGCGATCTGGTACGGAGCCAGGCGCCAGTCGAGACGCAGGACGGTGCGCGTCTCACCCTCGATCACGTCTTCGTGATAGGCGGCCAGCAGAAAGGCCATCATCGCGCGAGTCGCGCCGGCGGCCGGTTCGATCACGTAAGGCGTGTAACGCACGTTGGTCGTGGGGTCGAAGTAGTCGAGCGCGACGCCCGAGTGGGTGGTGTGCTGGGTCAGGTCGTAGTCGCCGCGATTGGCCACGCCCTCGAGCTCGTCAAAACCCCACGGGTAGAAGAACTCGATATCGGTGGTGCCACGCGAGTAGTGCGAGAGATCCTCTTTGGCGTGTTCGTGCAGTCGAAGCAACTCTTTAGGTATGCCGAGCTCGAGGTACCACTGAAGACGCACGTCGATCCAGTACCGATACCACGTATCGGCCTCGGCCGGAGGTACGAAATACTCCATCTCCATCTGTTCGAACTCACGGGTGCGAAACACGAAGTTCTGGGGCGTGATCTCATTGCGAAACGACTTACCGACCTGGGCGATGCCAAAGGGCGGCTTCTTTCGAACGGTCGAGAGCACGTTGGCGAAGTTGGTGAAGATGCCCTGGGCCGTCTCGGGACGGAGGTACGCCGTCGAGCCCTCCCCCTCGACGGGACCGGCCTGGGTCTTGAACATCAAGTTGAAAGCCCGAGGACTCGTGAACTTCGTCGAGCCACAGTTCGGACAGACCCCGTCGATCTTGTCCTCTCGCCACCGTTCCTTGCACACGAGACAGTCCACCAATGGGTCGGTAAAGGTCTCGAGGTGGCCCGACGCCGCCCACACCGCCGGCGGGCCGAGTATCGCCGCGTCGATGCCCACGACGTCAGTTCTGGTCTGGACCATCGAACGCCACCACGCCTGTTTGACGTTACGCAACATATTGACCCCGAGGGGCCCGTAGTCGTAGGCCGATCGAAAGCCCCCGTAGATCTCAGCTGACGGGAAGATAAAGCCGCGTCGTTTCGCGAGGTTGGTGACCTTATCGAGCAGATCGGGATCGAGGGTGGGTGTTGCGGCCATTAGAGAAGATTACCGGACGACTCCAAGCTCTTTAAACGAACGATCACCTGATTGGCCACGAGTCGGGCCTTGGGCCGTAACGTCACTCGACCCTCACGCACACGCACGAGATGCTGTATCTCCTCGAGCGAATCGAACGCCTCGAGTGCGACACCCCGCGCCGTTCTTAAAGCCAACGACTCTTCTTCGAAGCGCTGGGTCGACTCGTCCAAGAACTCCTCACCCCCGAGGGGCGACTCGCCCCCTTGAATACGTGCGATATAACGATCGGGCGTGCGCACGTTCCAATACCTACGGCCTTGCTGGTGCGAGTGGGCCGCCGAGCCAAAGCCCACGTAGTCCCCGCGGTCCCAGTAGACGTGATTGTGGCGACACTCGTGCCCGGGCAGGGCCCAGTTCGAGATCTCCTCCCAGCCATAGCCACGCGCCGCGAGTACTTCACCGACGAGGTCGTAGGCGTCGGCCGTCGCGTCCTCGTCGGGGTGACGGGAAGGGTCTCGGCCGAGCGGGGTCGAAGGTTCCACCGTCAAGGCGTAACAACTTATGTGCGGCGGCGGATGTTCCAACGTCAAGAGGTCATCTAACGTGCGGCGAACGTCGTCGAGACCCTCGGCGCGCGAACCCACGATGAGGTCCATGTTCCATGTCCGAAAGCCGGCTTCGTGCACGGCCTGGGACACCTCTTTATGGGCCATGGTGCCGTGACGGC
>PKXH01000105.1 GCA_003133405.1 Acidimicrobiaceae bacterium
GTCTTCTTTGGTTTGACTACCGAAGCCAATTTGCGTCTGGGCCGCGGCGACCCAAAGGTGGCGCTTCAATTGTTTCCCGAGCTCGTTCCCCTAAAGCGGCGAAAGGCCGGTCTTCTATCCGGCGGAGAGCAACAGATGCTGTCCCTGGCCCGAGTCCTCGCCGCCGAGCCAGCCGTCTTACTCGTCGACGAGTTGTCCCTTGGGCTCGCGCCCATCGTGGTGAGCCGNNGGAGACGGCGAGCCGTGGTACGGCCGTGATCCTGGTTGAGCAGCATGTCCATCGAGCCCTCGAAGTCGCCGATCGCGTCTGTGTCCTCAATCGTGGCTCGGTGGTTCTAGAGTCCGCTGCCGGGCCTCTCCGAGATGACCCGGAACTCCTGCGTCGCAGTTACCTGGTGAGTCCGGTCATGGTTGAGTCAGCGCTAACTGGTGAGTCCGGCGAGGGTTGAGACGTCATCGTTAACTCGGGACATCATTGACGGCGGGGGCCACGCCCATCGTCTGAGTCTCGCGCCACGGCCCACCAGGGTGCGGGAGGCGCTCGAGTGAACCCTCAACCTGAACGACATCCGTTGGAGAGAGGAGTTTGACCACCGAAACGTGGGATACCCCCGAGAGCGAAGCCGACACTCTCGGAGTAATGGGCATCACTCCAGGTTTCTTGGGATGAACGTTCCGCGCTGAGATTTACAAGGTCCGAGACGGAGGCGTCCATGAGTGATCTCTTTTCAATCACTAACAAGTGTGCACTCGTCACCGGTGGGAGCACCGGCATCGGCGAAATGTTCGTGAGAGGTTTTGTCAACCCTGGGGTCAGGGTGTATATGGTTTCTCGCATATCATTCGGAAGATGAATACGACTGCCGAACTCCTTGACTGGACGAGTCAAGCACGCGCGTGGTTGGGCGATCAACTTACGGAGCGACCGGCGCCTTCGACGTTGCGCTGGGGTATCGGGAGCGATTCGGTTGCTCTATTCAAGAACTTGAGTGCTGAGGAGGAGCGCGCTCATGTGAACACTCTGCGGGCGTGGCAACGTACCAAGCAAGACGCCGGATTCGGTTCAATAACCTGGTCGCAGTCGTACGGGGGAGCGGAGCTGGGAGCGGAGTATGAGCGTGGCTTTCTGGCGGTTGAGGAAGAGTTTCAAACGCCCGAGGGCCACGAAGCGGTGACTATCAGTCTGGATCTGGTGGGGCCAACGATTCTGTCCTGCGGAACCGACGAGCAGAAGGACCGCTACCTGCGTCCACTTCGACGGGCGGACGAGCACTGGTGCCAACTTTTCTCCGAGCCCGGTGCTGGCTCCGATCTGGCGTCGGTGGTGACAAAGGCGGAGCGCGATGGCGATGGATGGCGCGTCACCGGGCAGAAGGTATGGACCTCTGGCGCACAGTTCGCCGACTACGGTTACATCCTCACCCTCACTGATCCGCAGGCGCCGCGTCATCGTGGGCTTACCGCCTTTCTCATCGACATGCATTCGCCTGGCGTCGAGGTTCGTCCGCTGCGCCAGATGAGTGGAGGATCATCCTTCAATGAGGTCTTTCTTGACGGTGTCTGGGTCGCCGACGCCGATCGCCTTGGGGCGGTCGGCGGCGGCTGGCAAGTGGCGATTACCACTTTGGGCTTCGAGCGAGTGGTTGGCTCGCGGCTCACGGGCGGCGCCCCGAACTTTTGCGACTTGCTCATGTTGACGGCCCGCCATCTTGGACGAGCCAGCGACCTCATCGTTCGTCAAGGTCTCGCCGCGGTCTGGGCAGACCAGAAAATACGGTGGTTGATCACGCGACGCGCTGATGCGGCGCGCCAAGCCGGAGGAGTGCCGGGTGCTGAGGGCTCAATCGGCAAATTGGCGATGACCGAGGGCCTCCGGAGAATTGCCGACGTCGCGTCATTGATACTCGGCCCTCGACTGGTTGCTGACTCTGGTGAGTGGGGTACTTTCTCTTGGAGCGAGTTCGTCTGTGGGGTTCCCGGATCGCGGGTGGCTGGCGGCACGGACGAGGTCCAGCGCAACATCATTGCCGAGCGAGTTCTCGGCCTGCCTCGGGAGCCCCGCTGACGCCGACCAAGCGGCCCAGAGACCGCAAAGCCACCATCCTGGCTGCCTCGGCAGAGTTGTTCGCCGACCGCGGGTTCGTCGCCGTCGGCATCGACGAAATCGCCGCGCAGGTCGGCGTCACGGGACCCGCCATCTACCGTCACTTCAAGGGCAAAGACGCCCTCTTCGCCGAGGTGTTGGAAGAAGCGATACGCGCGCTCGCCGACGCGCTCGACGCCGCGTCGTGCAGTTCGAACGATACGGTCAAGTCGGTTCTGGAAGCGACCGTGAGTGCCATTTTGAACAGCCCGACGGCAATCACGGCTTACTTGCACGAGCGCTGGATGCTAAAGCCGCCTAGCCCTTCGATGATTGAAGTCGAGCGGCGCGTGCATTTGGTGTGGGATCGTGCGGTCGCTGAGCACCTAGCCGGTCTCGACCAGTTACGCGCTGAGGTCCGTCTGCGCTCTCTGGCCAGCGCTTTCGCATCGGGAGCGCGCCATCCCCAGGGCGTCGCCCGCCCCCGCCTTGACGAGTTGTTCGTCGCTTCCGGTCTCGCGGTTATGCACGCAGAAATACATGCGGCCGGCGCCGAGTCGGATGCGGTGCCGCGGTGGCGGCCGGCGGCCACGCGACACGAGGAGATCCTGGACGCCGCGCTGGTGTTGTTTCGTGCCCGTGGCGTGAGCGACGTCGGGATTGACGAGATCGGTGTCGCCGCCGGGATTAGCGGACCGACCGTGTACTACTATTTCCCGAGTAAGGCGCACATCGTGCTGGACGCGTTTGAACGGGCCGGAGAGCGAATTACGGCTGGTATTGGCGACGTGTTGCGCAGCGCCACCTCGCCGCTCGATGCCCTAGAGAAGCTCATCCGCTCCCATGTGAAAGTCGCCATGGACACCCTGGACCTGATCGTGCTCAGCTCCCGAGAGAGAGACGCCGTTCCTAGCGGCGAACGAGAGCGCTTTCGACGCCGGAATCGGATTATCGTCGACGGCTGGATCTCGGTGGTCCGAGAAGTGCGTCCGGATCTGACCGAAGCGGAGACCCAACTGTTGGTGCGAACGGTGTTTTCGCTGATGCACGAGGCCGTCGCGACCGCCGAGGGCCATGGGGACCTCACCGAGGAACTCGTGGCGATCGCGATGGCGTACCTCATTATGTGAACGAATGTTTGACAAAAGGATTATCGAGGCGTACGGTGTTTGGGACGGCGACGCTGACGGGGCTCGCCGGGACTCAGGAGAAACGCATGACGAATCGCACGTTTGTGATCGGCGTCGGGATGACGAAGTTCGAGAAGCCTGGCTCACGTGACTGGGATTACCCCGACATGGGGCGCGAAGCCGGAGAAAAGGCGTTGGCCGACGCCGGAATCCCGTATAGCGATGTCGAGCAGGCCTTCATCGGGTACTGCTACGGGGACTCGACCTCGGGGGAGCGGGCGCTTTACGAACTTGGGCTCACGGGCATCCCTGCCATCAACGTCAACAACAACTGCGCGACCGGAAGTTCGGCATTGTACTTGGCCCGCAATTTTGTAAAGGGTGGCCTGGCCGACTGCGTGCTGGCGCTCGGTTTCGAGAAAATGGAGAAAGGCAGCCTCGCGCTCAGTTTCCCCGGCCGCACGTCGCCATTGGACCGGCACGTCCAGGACATGGTCGACCGTCGCGGGTATACAACGGCTCCCGGGGCCGCGCAGATCTTCGGCAATGCCGGTCGCGAGTATATGGAGCGTTACGGCGTCACTGCTGAGACCTTCGCCAAGATCGGGGAGAAGAATCACCGACACTCGGTAAATAACCCGAACTCGCAGTTCCAAGACGAGTACACCCTGGCGGAAATACTGGCCTCGCCGATGATCTACGACCCTTTGACAAGGTTGCAGTGCTGTCCGACGTCCGACGGGGGAGCTGCGGTGCTCGTCGCTTCGGAGCGATTCGTGCGGGACCACAACTTGTGGGACCGAGCGACTGAGATTGCCGGCCAGGCGATGGCCACTGACTATGAGAACACCTTCGACGGCAGCGATATGTCCATTGCCGGGTTCCACATGACCCAAGGCGCTGCCCGCAAGGCTTACGAGGAGTCCGGTCTCGGCCCGGAGGACGTTCAGGTCATCGAGTTGCACGACTGCTTCAGCGCCAATGAGCTGATCACCTATGAAGCACTCGGTCTGTGCGGCCAGGGCAAAGCCGGCGTGCTCGTCGACGATGAGGCGACGACCTACGGTGGCCAGTGGGTCGTGAACCCTTCTGGTGGGCTGATCTCCAAGGGTCATCCGCTGGGCGCCACTGGGCTGGCGCAGTGTGCGGAACTGACCTGGCAACTCCGGGGTCAAGCTGGCAAGCGCCAGGTGCCCGGGGTGACCGCCGCCCTTCAGCACAATCTGGGTCTTGGTGGTGCCGCCGTCGTGACGATCTACAAGCAGGCGGTCGCTTGATGAGCGGGTTGGAGGGCCGTGTTGCCGCCATCACTGGTGGCGGACGTGGCATCGGCCGCGAGCATGCGTTGTTGTTCGCCCGACTCGGAGCCAAGGTCGTGGTCAACGACCTTGGAGGAGCGCCTGATGGTACTGGCTCGGATGTCAGCGCGGCCCAGGCCGTGGTCGATGAGATTATTGCTGGCGGTGGTGAGGCGGTTGCCAACACCGACAGCGTCACATCATTCGAAGGCGCGAAGAGAATCGTCGACACGGCGGTCGAGGCTTTTGGCGATCTGCACGTTGTCGTTAATAACGCGGGCATACTTCGTGACCGAATGCTCGTTTCCATGAGCGAGCAAGAGTTCGACGATGTCATCGCGGTGCACTTGAAGGGGACGTTCAACGTGAGTCATCACGCCGCGAATCTGTGGCGTGAGCGGTCCAAGACCGGCGTGGTGGTCGACCGATCACTGGTGAACACCTCCTCGGGCTCTGGCTTGCACGGGAATGTTGGGCAGACCAACTATGCCGCGGCCAAGGCAGGAATCGCGGCCATGACGTTGGTCGCCGCCCAAGAGCTCGAGCGCTACGGCGTGCGGGTCAACTGCATCGCGCCGGTCGCGCGCACCAGGCTCACGCTCCAGACCCCGGGCAT
>PKXH01000051.1 GCA_003133405.1 Acidimicrobiaceae bacterium
TCGAGACCGTCTCGGGATTGCAGTTGACCATGACCGTCTCGTAGCCCATGTCGCGCAACGCCAGCGACGCGTGCACGCAGCAGTAGTCGAACTCGATTCCTTGACCGATCCGATTTGGACCGGATCCGAGAATGATGACGCGGTCTCGAGAAGAGACCTTCACCTCACTGGTGTCTTCGTAGGTGCTGTAGTGATATGGCGTCGACGCGTCGAACTCCGCCGCGCAGGTGTCAACGGTCTTAAACGTGGTCTGAACGCCATTCGCTCGCCGCAGTGACGCCACGTCGTCGCTCGAGGTCTGGACGAATCGGGCGATCTGGACGTCAGAGAATCCCCACTGCTTATAGCGGCGCCATCCCCTCGTGTCCAGGGTCGCGAGTTCAACACCGCCGCGCAACTCGCGTTCGCGTTCGACGATCTCCCAGAGTTGACTGATGAACCATTGGTCGATTTTCGTGCGCGCGGCGAGTTCGTCAACCGAGATCCCCCGCCAGAGCGCTTCGTGCAACGCGAAGAGCCGCTCCGGGGTCGGCACCACACATCTCTCCCAGAGTGCGTCCAGTTCCAATGCGGCGAACTCCGAGTCCTCGCCCAGGGCGAAGCCGACGCGACCTTGCTCGAGCGAGCGCACCGCCTTTTGCAGCGACTCCGCAAAGTTACGTCCGATGGCCATGACCTCACCGACCGACTGCATGCGCGTGCCGAGTTGGGGCGACGATCCCGGCAACTTCTCGAAGGCCCAGCGGGGAATCTTGGTGACCACGTAGTCGAGAACCGGTTCGAAGCTGGCGGGCGTGACCCGGGTGATGTCGTTTTGAATTTCGTTCAAGGTGTAGCCCACCGCCAGACGGGCAGCGATCTTCGCGATGGGAAAGCCGGTGGCCTTGGACGCCAGCGCACTGGACCGTGAGACCCGGGGATTCATCTCGATGACCAGACGTTGACCGGTGTCAGGATTCACGGCGAATTGGACATTGGATCCGCCGGTTTCCACCCCGACGCGGCGTAGTACTCGAAAGGAGTCGTCGCGCATCTCTTGGTACTCCACGTCCGAAAGCGTCTGTTGGGGCGCCACGGTGATCGAGTCACCCGTGTGGATACCCATCGGATCAACGTTTTCGATGCTGCAGATCACTACGCAGTTGTCAGCGTGGTCACGCATGACCTCGAGCTCGAACTCCTTCCAGCCGGCGATCGAGCGTTCGACCAGGATCTCGCCGATCGGCGACGCGGCGATACCCTCACCCGCCAGGCGGACCAGTTCGTCGTCGCTCGTCGCGATGCCGGTGCCAGCGCCGCCCAGGATGAAACTGGGACGAATCATGACGGGCCAACCGATGGACTTGGCGATGGCGAGGGCGACCTCGATCGTGTGAGCGAAATCCGATTCCGGCACGGCCAGGCCGATGTCCGCCATGGCCTCTTTGAAGCGCTCGCGGTTCTCGGCCGTCGCGATGGCCTCGGGCTTCGCGCCGATGACTTCAACACCCAGGCGCTCTAAGTCACCGCGTCGCACGAGTTCCATCGTCAGATTCAACGCGGTCTGACCGCCGAGCGTGGGCAGCAATGCGTCAGGCCGCTCTCGCTCGATGATGTCCACCAAGACGTCTGCGTCGAGAGGCTCGACGTAGGTGGCGTCAGCCGTCGCGGGATCGGTCATGATCGTGGCGGGATTCGAGTTCACGAGCACGACGCGATAGCCCTCGCTACGCAGCACTTGGCAGGCCTGAGTGCCCGAGTAGTCAAACTCGCACGCCTGGCCGATCACGATGGGGCCCGAACCGATGACCATGATCGACGAGATGTCGTTGCGACGCGGCATCAGCGATGTTCCAATGAGTTGGTTCGCAGCAACGAGTCGAATCGGTCAAAGAGGTACCGAGCGTCGTGGGGACCGGGACCCGCCTCGGGGTGATACTGCACCGAGAAGCAGCGCTCCCGGGTGTCATAGATTCCCTCGATCACGCCATCGTTCAAGTTGACGTGACTCACGTTCGCGGTCTTTAACGATCCAGGAGTCACGGCGTAGTTATGATTCTGCGACGTGATCTCGATCTTGTGGGTGAGGAGGTCCTGGACCGGGTGGTTACTGCCGTGATGCCCAAAGGGCAACTTGAAGGTGGATCCACCCAGCGCGTCAGCCAAGAGTTGGTGACCGAGGCAGATGCCAAAGATCGGCACCGTGCCCAGCAGCTCCTCCAAGACGCGGACCTGCGCGCCCAACGCCGCGGGGTCACCGGGCCCGTTCGAGAGAAAGACGCCGTCGGGTCCTAGGGCACGGACCTCACCGGCACTCACCGACGCGGGCACCACGGTCAAGCGAAAACGACGCGCGAGCTCGTGCACCATGGTCGTCTTGATGCCGTAGTCGAGGGCCACTACATGTAGGTCCCCGTTCCCACACGTGTAGGACTCGCGAGTTGAAACGGTCGTGACGAAATCAACTCCGTCAGTGCCTCTGGCACCGCGCGCGGTGCGAGCGATGAGCTCGAGGGCGCCATGGCCAAAGGCACCCGCCAGCGCGCCGTGTGAGCGTAAGTGCCGGGTGAGCCGTCGCGTGTCCACCCCGACGATCGCCGGCACGCCGTATTGGCGAAGGAAGCCCTCGAGCGGACCGACACTGCGCCAACTCGAAGGAACGTCAGTGAGTTCGCGCACCACCACGCCTTCGCACCATGGGCGCAAAGCCTCTTCGTCCAGGGGCGTCACGCCATAGTTCCCGATATGGGGATACGTGAAGGAGATGATCTGACCGGCGTAGCTCGGATCGGTGATGATCTCCTGGTAACCGCTGAGCGCAGTATTGAAGACGAACTCACCCGAAGTGACGCCCGACTCTGGTAGGTGACCCGCGGCGTATCCCTCGAACGTCGTACCATCGTTCAGCACCAGATAGGCGGGCGGGCGGCTCACCTCAACGCCCCGTCGTCCACGACCAGCTCGCCCTTGGCGATCAAGGCGCGCACTTTGCCGAACATCGCGCGCCCGTCGTAGGGGGTATTCGTGGCGCGGCTCTGGAGCGCGTCACGTCGAGCCGTCCAACGTTGAGCGGGGTCGAAGACCACCACGTTGGCATCCTCTCCGGCGTGCATGGCGCCGCCGTGTGCTCCGTGACGCGGGCGATGGTCACTGGCGCGAAGTTGTGCGACGCGAGCCGGTGCTCGACTGAGCAGTGAAAAGAAGATCAGCGGATCCGCCGCGTCCGCGCCCAGCGCCTCGTAGGTCAACGCCGCCGCGTGTTCGAGGCCCAACATCCCCGGCGGCGCTTCGTCAAAGGGGAGATCCTTCATCTCGGGCGCGTGTGGCGCGTGATCGGTCGCCACGGCGTCAATCTGACCAGCCACCAACGCGGCACGAAGGGCGGCCACGTGCGCCGCTGCGCGAAGGGGCGGGTGCACCTTGAAGATTGGGTCGAAGGTGGCCATTGAGTCCTCGTCCAACGTGAAGTGGTGGGGCGCGACTTCACTGCTGACGGGTAGACCCTCGAGTCGCGCCGCGGCGACCATCGCTACCGATCGCCCCGTGGAGAGGTGCATGAAGTGCATCGGGCACCCGGTCAAGCGAACGAGTTCGAGGTCGCGCATCACCATTAACTCCTCCGCGAGCATGGGGCGTCCCACGAGTCCGAGGCGACTGCTGACTGCTCCCTCGTTCATCGACCCCCCCGCGGCTAAGCGCTCGTCTTCACAGTGTTGCGCCAGACACACCCCGAGGGGCTTGGCGTAGACGAGGGCTCGACGCATAAGTGAAGGGTCCTGGACGCCGACGCCGTCATCGGTAAAGATCCGTACGCCCAGCGCGGCCATCTCGGCCATCGGCGCGAGCAACTCGCCGCGTCGACCTTGGGTGATGGCGCCCGCCACAGCGATGTCGAGCGGCGTACGAGCGCCGCGATCTAAGACGTACGAAACCAGGGCCGGGTTGTCCAGCGCGGGTTCGGTGTTGGGCATCGCCACCAGGGCGCTGAAGCCACCCATCGCGCCGGCCCGGGCGCCCGATTCGATCGTCTCCGCCGCTTCGTCACCGGGTTCACGAAGATGCGCGTGCAGGTCGACCAATCCCGGTCCCACCCAACAGCCTTCGGCGTCGATCTCCAATGTCCCCTTGGCACACTGCACGTGAGGGGCAACCTCACGAATGAGTCCGTCCTCGATGAAGACGTCGCCCACCAAACTCGACGATTCACCCACCACCAATCCCTGACGTAGGACATAGGCACTCACGGCGCGCCCTCCTTGGATCCCGCCACGCTCAAATAGAGCACGGCCATTCGAATAGGCACGCCGTTGGCGACTTGACGGTCGATGACCGCGGCCCGAAGATCGGCGACCTTTGAATCGATCTCGACGCCCCGATTGATCGGTCCGGGATGCATGATGATCGTCTCGGGACGGAGTTGTTGGGCTCTCTCTAGGGTGAGTCCGTAGGTCGTGGTGAACTCCCGCAACGTCGGGACGAACGAACCCGATCCTCGCTCGCGCTGCAGGCGCAAGAGGCCCACGACGTCCGCCCAGGCCAACGCGTCGTCAAAGTCACTGACTGGCGTCACCGGCCAACTCTCAACTTCCTCGGGTAGGAGCGTTCCCGGCGCGGCCACCCGCACCTCAGCTCCCAACGCCACGTACGCAGCGACGTCACTGCGCGCCACGCGACTATGGCGAACATCGCCCACGATCAAGATTTTGAGACCTTCGAACAGGGCCGAGCCCGACTCCCGTCCAGTCGACCCCAAACGCTCGGACAGAATCTGGCGAATCGTGAAAGCGTCGAGGAGACCCTGGGTGGGGTGCTGGTGTTGCCCATCGCCGCCGTTAATGACTCGCACGTGTGGAACGTAACGACTCACCTGGAGGGCGGCGCCGCTGGACTGATGACGCATCACTACTGCGTCGATGCCCAAAGCGTCAATCGTTGTGATCGTGTCGCGTAGCGATTCTCCTTTTTTCACGCTGCTCGACGCAATGGCGAGCGATAGCACGTCCGCACTTAATCGCTTGGCGGCCGTCTCAAAACTGAGTCGAGTTCGTGTCGACTCTTCGAAGAAGAGGGAAGCCACAACGCGGCCCTTCAGGGCCGGTACCTTTTTGATCGTTCGTTGGTTGACTTCCACGAACGACTCGGCAGTGTCGAGGATCTCCACGATCGCCTCGCGCGACAGATCGTTGAGCGAGATCAGACTCTCGCCTCGAAGGGAAGAAATCACTGCGCGGTCCTCATGCCAATCCAGACACCATCCAACGTGGCGACGATGGCTTCGTCCAGTGAGGTAGGGAGGTTCTTACCCACGAAGTCCGGGCGAATCGGCAGTTCACGATGACCTCGGTCCACCATCACCGCGAGTTGAACCGCGCGTGGACGGCCCCAGTCCGTCAGCGCGTTAAGGGCCGCGCGAATAGTTCGACCGGTGAAGAGCACGTCGTCGACCAAGACCACCGTACGGCCGGTGAGGTCGTGATCGATCGAGGTCGTCGACGCTGGAGGGACTGGATTTAGCAGTAGATCGTCTCGATAGAACGACACGTCGAGCAGCCCCAGAAACGTCGCCTCCCCCGCTATTTCGCTCAGCAGCGTCGAAAGTCGTCGAGCGAAGGGCTCACCGCCCGTTTGCAGTCCAATGAGCGACACGCTGGACATGTCGTGATTTCGCTCGACGATCTCGTGCGCCATCCGCTTCAAGGCTCGCGCAACGTCGTCCGACGACAGAAGTTGGCTTTTTGCAAAAAACGCCAGGCCGCGTTCGCGCGCCTGACGTTCGCCTTCGGTACCCATGTCACTCCTGTCGTACGAACCTCACGGGGTCTGCTTCACGACAATCTTGGATTCACTCTAGCAAAGAGGCCAGCGAGTTGCGAACTAAGGCTCGGACGCCTCATCAACGCTATCGGTAGTCGTTGAAGTAGGCGCTCGCCGAGGTCGAAAGGTCGCCACCGATTGCGCCGAATCGCGCTGAGTGAATCGATCGATCACACTGGAGAACGAACCCTCTTCGGCAATCGCTCGACGGATAATAACGATGAGCGCCGGCAGCGCCCAGAAGTCACCGCAGACCCAAAGTATGGCGGCGCCAATCTGTTGATCAGCGAAGGGCGAAAGGGTCACGCCCGGGATATGTGCGTAGTTGGAGTACCAACTCACCGTCGTCAAGATGCTCATAGACATGGCGAGCACCGTCATTATGACGTTGGTCGCGACGATTGAACTCGCCTGCCATACCGCGCCGCGAGCGGGCTTCATCGGATACGAGTTAATTATTTGGAGCCAGAACAGCACACCGGTAACGAAGAAGCTGGTGTGCATCGCCCATACGTGTACCGCTTGATTTCGCTCAGCCAGTTCAAAAAGTGCGGGGAGGTGCCAGAGCACCATTACGGCGTTAAAGGAGACCAACGCGAACCACGGCGACCGTAGAAATCGGCCGACCGCGCGAATGCCACGAGCCTTGTGGCTCAAGTAGAGAAAACGACCAATGTCCCGCCGCGTCCTCACCGGCAGTGCGAACATAAGCGGTATCCAGGGAGCACCCGTCACGATCAGCACCGGCGCGGCGAACACAATGAGAATGTGTTCAATCATGTGGACGAAGAAGTACCTCGCTGACCAGTAGTCGATGGGCGAAACAATCGCCAACAAAAGCACGGCCAAGCCGGCATAAAAGACCAGAGAATTTCTTCGCCGTCGTCGAGTGCGCGCAGGCAGCGAGTGGTGTCGAAGCCGTCCGAGACCGACCTCGTTCGCGATAACCGTGATGATGACAATGACGACGAACGGGTCGAAGGTCCAGTGTTGAGTTACATACTCCACGTCGACGCCGCCTCCCCTACCAATCGATCGCTTAGGTCAAGGTACCGCACTGGCCGTTCGATTAGATATCTGAAGCACACACCCGCTAACCGGGGCCGTGCGCCGGGTCTTCGTCGACAGAAGGAGGCGTCGGGACCTCCGCTTCGTCGGCACGTCGAGTCGCCTCCAGTTCTCGCTGGTGTTCTTGCCACGCCGCTAGCATGCCCTCGTACTCTGGCGCGATAGCAGGTCGCGTTCGACGGCGCCGCTTAGGCGCGACACCGGGGTGAAGAATCTTCCACCACATGTAGATCGCGAACAGTCCGAGCAGCGGCCATTCGAAAACGTACGCCCAACTGAGGCCATTGCCGCGCTCCGCGCGCCCCAATTCGAACCAGAATGCCGCCGCGCAAAGCGCCAGGCCCAATACCAAAGTCAGGTGGGTCTTGAATGCCGCTGCGCCGGTGAGACGCGGCATTTTTTCCACCCCCACTCGCGCGCCGTTGGCGTCCTCGGCCCCGCTCACGAGGTCACCTTATCTCTAAGGAGCCCGGCTCTCACGCGAGGTCACCGGTCCAGCGTTGACGTCGCAATCTCTACGGAACACTGTTCGAACCGTTGAGTTCTACGTTCGACGACGAATTAGGTATGTTGACGGAGGCGTGAGTAATGAGTTCGAGGAGTAGCCGACAGCGAGATGACCGATACCAATGACGAGCTCGACAGTGCCTCGGACGAGCCGAGCGATGAGCAGCGGGCCGCAATATTTAACGCCGCCAACGCCAAGGTGGATCGCCGAGCCGCCCTCCGCGCTGGGCGAGTACCCGTTCCCCCAAAGTTCGTCATGTGGACCGTCGCCGTCTTGGTGGTCCTCGCGCTCGTGGGCGAAATCGTCGATCACTATTACGGCACCTTCGGCGGCACTGTTACCACAACGTCAATAAAGATTTCGACTCTCCCCGTCACGCCCACCACGATCGCCCCGAACGGGCCGAACCTCATAACGCTCGAAACGTACATGGGGCTCAAATTCATCGGATCCGCCAGTGCCGGTTCGATCTCGCTGACCAACCAAAGAGGTCAGAAATGGAGCCTCGCCTCCCAGACCGGCAAGGTCGTGGTCTTGACCTTCTATAACTCGATCTGCAACGACATCTGTCCGGTGCTGGGCGCCGAAATTAGAGAAGCGCACCAACTCCTTGGACGCGATCAATCCAAAGTGGAGTTCGCGGTCGTCAATACCGACCCCAAGCAGATTTCTGTCTCGTCCCAGAGTCCGGCACTGCGCGAGCCGGGCCTTTCACGAATATCCTCGCTGTCGTTTCTTACCGGCAGCGTGCAAGCGTTGAACCGCGTATGGACGACATACGGCGTCCAGGTCAACGTCGGGGCCAAGGTCAGCGAGGTAACGCACAATAACGTGTTGTACTTCGTCGGAGCCAACGGAGATCTCGACGCGTACGCCAGGCCGTTCGCGACCGTTACGAGTTCCGGCCACTACTCTTCGAGCTCTTCCAGCATTCATCTCTACGCTCAGGCAATCGCGGCGACGGCAGTTAGTCTTTTGCCATGACGGATGACCTTTCGGGTTTTGAGGAGATTCCTTTCGACCCCGCCTCGATGCCGACCTCGTCTCTCGGTATGGCCAAGGCCATCTGGTACAAGCGGCCGTGGTTCCTCGTCACCGTCGCGATCGTTCTCATCGTGGCCATCTCAATAATCACCGACCTGCCCCACCCGATCACCAAGGCGCAGGACGCCGCCGCCCAGAACGCCACACTGAAATCCATTAACGGCGACCTCAAGCCGTGCGCCTTCGCGGTCAACGAGTCGTTTAATTTTTATAACTCCGACGTGGCCGGGAAGCTGACCACGACGAACTTGTCCAAGATCCCGACGCTGCTCACCGGCGACCAAACCGCCTGCTCGTTCGCGGGCCAGCCAGTGTTCGACCTGACGAACAATATTCAACCGCTCGGCACGACGGCTGGTAAAAATATCGAACATTTATTGCACGTCGTGCAGCAATGGATGACCGATAACGCCCTAGCATCAATTAACGATATTCAGTACCTATTCGCCCATCCGGGCGACGCCTCAAAGATTCACGACCTGACCACACAGCAAGCCCGCCTCGCTTCGAATCGACAGCTCGCGCTGAGTTACGTCACCGCCGCCGAAACCGTCTTAGGAATCACGCTCGTGCAAGTGAACGTACCGGTTCTGCCCCATTTAATCGGTACTTGAAAGTCGCCACTGTCGAGTGAACGAATGACGAACGGGTTTCTTAGGGATTCGTCCCAAAGAAACCCCGCGTTCGATGTTGGCGAACGAGTTGGTAGAGCTCCTCATCGGGATCATCTTCGGACTGGAGCCAACGATTGAGGTTCGAAAAAACTACCGGTAAGAAGGCCGCGGCCGACATGAACCACATGATCGCGGCCGAGAGCTGTTGGTCGGCCGACTGCGACAGACCCTCACCGGCCACGTGACGGATCGCCGGATACCACGAATTGTGCGACATGGCCATTAAATACGCCGTGACCCAGACGGTCCACATGGCGATTGCCGACATGCCGATTCGATACGGCCTGGTCGTCCTCGGACGAAAGGGCACGGACTCGATCAAATCAAGCCACAACAACACGCCCGCCCCCACCAGCGCCAGCGACTCGATGACCTCCAGCCACGGGTGGCGCACCAGGGCGTTCGCGACGGGCGACGAACGCCAAAAGATGGTCTGGGCCACGAAGACCATCTCGAGAAGGACCGCTCGGCGATGCCCGAGTTGGTGCAACCTCGAGTACGCGATCCGATCGAGGGGTCCCAGCGCGGCGCCGGCAGCCAGCGCCCCGTCACTCTCAATCGGGAGCGGTCGTCCCGACGCCAATCCCAGCCATCGCCACGGGTGACCCGCGACCAACAGGGCGGGCACGGCGAAGGCGAAGAGTCCAAATTGAAGGGCTTGGGCGAACTCGTAGCGATTGCCCCACGTGGAAAGTGGTGGGACCAGCCAAAGTACCCACAGGCCCAGGCCAACTACGGCGAAATAGGCCTTAGAGCGAGTGCGGCGTTCCGGAGATCTTTGGTGAAACTCCTCATTCACTCCGAATGACGGTGTTGGAAGAATCCCCATAGAACCACGCCAATGAATACTCCCAAGAGCACGGCCAAGGTCTGAACCTGAGGACCAATGTAAATATCGACACCTTGCATCATCATCACCTAGTCCCTAACCATTGAAGTACAAACTCACTGACCACTGTACGGTCTCTCACCACAAAACGACTTACAACAGATAAAACATTGCGAACAGTAACGTACTGACCAGGGCGAGGTAGCCCCAGAAGTAGGCCATTGAGGCGACGTTGGCCCGAAAGCTCTGCGCGGACGGGTGCATCGACAACTGGGGGCTCACTCCTCCGAGTTCCTTGCGCAGTCGTAACGAGCGCGCCAAGGTCGTCTCTAGCCAATAGGTACCGGCGATGATCGTGGCGATGTTGATAACTGTGAAACCGATGAACGTCGACGCGTAACCGCTTGAACCGGGATAGAACGGCACCGCCGCGTACTCCCACGACTGCATGAAGAGTGCCCCCAATCCGGTGAACACCCCAATCCAGGCGGCCAGCTGGAAGTCGGCGACGGCGCCCTTTCGAAGACGCCGCTGGCCAAAGATGGCCAGAAACGCCGTCAACAACATCAATGAGTAGATGGACCACCCAAACGCGGTGGGCGCGGTCACGTGATTCGGTCGCCACAGTAGTCCGTTGTTGCTCGAGCGAAGATAGAAGTAGCTAAACGCCAGTGACGCGATCAAGAACGTGTACATTCCGATGAAGAGGCGACCACCACTCCAAATGGAGCCGATATGGGCCCGCAGTTCGAACTCTCGCTCCTCTGGAGTGTCGCTCATGCCCTTGGAATTTCTGATCGTGTCGCTCATACCCTTATCTCTCCACTACGCCGGGCCGTCGCCGGAGGTTGATGAACCACTTCTGACCGGGACATGATCGTCTTCACCGAAGTACGCCAATGCCGGGGCACCCTCTTCGCTGTAGTGGTACGGGTCGGTCATGATGACCGGGATCCGGTCAAAGTTGTGCGGCGGGATGGGCGTCGCCGTCTGCCACTCCAGACCTAACGAGTCCCATGGATTGGCCGCTGCCTTCTTTGGCTTAATGAACTGCGACCACATAAGATTCACGACGAAAATGACGAACGAAAGACCTAGCAGGAACGCACTGACTGAGGAGAAGTCATTGAGGGCCTGGAGGTTCTTGGCGTAGGTGAAGACTCGACGCGGTTGGCCCAACAGACCGATGAAGAACATCGGAAAGAACGTCAGGTTAAAGAAGACGAACATGGTCCAGAAGTGCCAGAGACCGAGTTTCTTGTTCATCTCTCGCCCCGTCATCTTGGGCAACCAGAAGTAGAGGCCCGCCATGAACGCGAAGATCAGACCACCCATGATCGTGTAGTGGAAGTGCGACAGCACAAAGAAGCCGCCGTGCACGGTGACGTTGACGGGAACATCCGAGAGGAAGACTCCAGACACCCCGCCGATGAGGAAGTTGAAATATACCGCCATGCAGAACAACATCGGCACTTCAAATCTGATTTTTGCTCGATAGAGCGTGCCCATTCCCACCAAGAAGATGAAGCCGGTGGGAATCGAAATCAACTCGGTCGTGAGCATGAACAACGGCCGCATATCGGGATCGATGCCACTTTGAAACAGGTGGTGCTGCCAGACGAAGAACGACAGCAGGGCCACGCCGATCATCCCCGCCGCGGCGATACGATATGCGAAAAGCGGCTTACGGCAAAAGACCGGGATTATCTCGCCCACGATGCCAAAACCCGGCAACGCCATGATGTAGACCTCGGGGTGTCCGAAGAACCAGAACAGGTTCTGCCATAAGAATGAGCTACCGCCGTGTTCGGTCACGTAAAAGGCGGTCTGGACCGTCTTATCGAGGAGACCGAACAGACCCCCCGCCGCCAACACCGGCGTCGCCAGGGTGAGCAGTGCCGCCGTAGCCAATATCGACCACACGAAGACTGGCACTCGGCTCCACGTCATGCCCGGGGCGCGATAGTTGATGATGGTCACCAGAAGGTTAAATCCGGCCGCCATCATGCCCAGTCCGATCACGAAGAAACCGAAGAGATACGAGACCATCCCCGGACCGGCTTGGGTCTGCAACGGCGCGTACCCGGTCCAGCCAGTGGGAAAACCACCGAAGGGCAGCGCCGAGAAAATAACCATATAACCAGCGACAAAGACCCACAAACTGAACGCCTCAATCCGCGGGAACGCCATGCGTCGGGCGCCGATCATCAATGGGACGAAGTAGTTACCGAGCGGCCCGACGACCACCGAGGAGGCCATCATCATCATGATCGTGCCGTGCTCACTCACGATCTTGATATAGGTGTCGGCGCTAAAGACGTGCGTCGTTGGATTGAGCAGTTCAGTACGGATGGCCATCGCGAGAAGGCCGCCCGTGAACAGGAACATCAATACTGCGACGACGTACTGCAGACCGACGACCTTGTGGTCCAGGTTGTATCGAAAATATCGGCTCCAACCTTCGAGTTCGCCGTCGACCTTGGCTTCGCCTCCGACGTCGTCCTCGAGGGTTGGAGCCGAGGACGACGTCGAACTTGAGGGTTCACGTCCGACCAACTTGGCGAGTGGATAGTTCAGCGCGCCTATGCCAATGAGCCAGCCCAGCACCATGAACACCAGCGCCAGCAAGTCCGCAATGGAGTTCTGACCGGTGTTGACTTCAACGGTGTACCCGCTCGAAATCATGTTCCCTAGCCAGTGCCCAAAGATGTAGCCAAGAAAACCGGCCACGATGGCGGTACCAACGTGCTGGCTAAGCCAGCCACGGCCCTTCTTCCGAGTGGCTCCGGTTGACGCGGGCGGCACGTGGCTGTATACCTCGACTTCGTTCGGCCGTTCAGCGCTCAGTGTCATCGCGCGATCCCCGTTTCTTTCCTTATAAGAACCCCGTTAATTTTCGAGCCGCTGGACATCATGAACCCGGCTGCTTCGATCCGTAGGTCTCCACGGTGCTGTACGGCGTCAACTTCCCGTCGGGGTAGTAGCCGCCCGAGGCACCATTGGCGTCTGGTACGTAGGTCCACGCGAACGGCGGCAAGTTCGAGGTATTGGCCGCGTTCGCGGTCTCAGTTTGATTCGCCCACGTCATAAAGGCCGACTGGCTGACAACTTTGCCGTAGTTGAACATGGCGCCGTGCCATATCCCACACAACTCACTGCATCGAACCACGAAGGGCCCCAACTGCTCGGTCTTCGTGAACGCCACGTTGTTCTGCTGGGGATTGGCGTCCGCCTTGACCTCTAACTGATACGCCCAGAAGCTATGAATCACGTCCAGCGAGGTGACGTTGAATTCAATTTCAGTGTTATTGGGCACGACCAGCTGACTCGACTCGAAGCCTCCGAACGTCGGGTAACGATACGTCCACTTCCACTGCTGCCCTATTACTTGTACCGGAAGCACAGCGCCAGTGTTCGGCGCCCACGAACCGGTTCCCGCCAGCGCCGCTGTCTCGGCTTTTACCGAACCCGCGGGCGACCACAGCGGGTTTGGCCCCTCGCCGCCACCTGAGCCGTGGCCGGTCACAACACTGAACGTGCCAAAGGCGGCAAGGAGCAACACGACGACCGACGTGATCACGATCCAAGTGACTTCAGTTTTCTTATTTCCCGCCGCGGTGGGCCCGCCTACCGGTTCGGGTACTCCCTTGCGCTTGGACCCCCACGCAAAGATCGAGTACGCCATGTACTCCCAGATGCCCACGAGCACCGGGAGCGCGATAACAAAGAGCACGTTGAAGTCGAACTGGTCCGCTTTGGCCGTTGAGGTCATCCTCCCCGGCGGCACGTGGGGGCCGACGAGAAACCAATAGAGCAAATCCAATACGATCGAAAGTACTAACCAAATGACCGTGATGCGACGAAGGTGATGTGGGTCGGTGGTGTCAGAGTTCTCCCAGGTCATCTCTAGCCCACCACTTCCAGTTCGCCACCCATGTAGTTCTGCGTGGACATCGCGCCACCATTGCCGAACAGATATCCCAGCGCGCACGGCACGAAGCACTGCCAGTTGTAGGTTCCTGGTCCCGGAGTCTTAAAACTAAACGTCTCGACGTTATGAGGCGAGGAGAGTTGACACGGACCAGCGCCACAGACGTTCGCGTTGGAGTTCACGCCAACGAGGGGCACACTCACATTTAATTGCGGGATGGCAAAGGTGTGACCGACGCCGTTACCGGTGTTCGAGTTGTACACACTGAAGCTCTTGCCGTTCAACGTCGCTGCGCCATTGACTGTGCCCTGGACCTGACCCCACTCCTGGTTACGAAGCGGGCTCCCTGAGTCGAACTGAAGCACCGTCATGTTGATCACGGTGTTCGCCGGGAGCTTCCACGACGTGTCGTGGATCCACTGACCGGTGCGCGGATCCTTGACGAGATACGACACCCACGTTGGATGCGATCCAAATCCGATTGCTCCCACGGTCTGCACTGTCAAATTCACCGGCTGACCCGCGGCCTGAGTATTGGTGAAGTTCACTACTCCACCGGGTACGCCTGGCGTTAGTAGAGTGGCCACTCCCCACACGACCAGACCTACCGCAACCAGGAAGAGCCCAAGAACCGTCGCCAGTCTCCCCCCCATTGACATGCTCGACTCCTTGTCACCCAGCGCCCCCGCTGGAACTCCCAACCTACAATAACGAGTCGCGTCACTAATGTGAAGACTTGTGGGCGAAGAAAAGATGAAAACTCTTTGGATCCACGGCGGCCTCGTTTTGGCAGAGACGATCTGCGCTTCGGGCTTTACTGTCGAGTATCTACGGGCCCGGTCTGGGAATACGCTCTCGTGGGCCTACGTCTTCGAGTGGCCCATCTTCGCTGGCTACGCGGTCTACATGTGGCGCAAGTTGCTCAAAGACGAGGTTGGAGAGCCGGCTCGAAGCGACCATCTGCCTCCCGATGCCAAGGACCCGGCGCTCGAAACGTACAACGAGTACCTCCGGTCAGTCCATGGCGGTGCGCCCGACGCACCTCGAAATCCCCCGCACGGGGCGGAGTGAATCGGACTTACTTGGCGCGAGCGGTGACGATTCTCTTCTCCTCCGGCGAGATCATCCGGGGGAACGAACGTAGGCGCCCTGAGCGTGCGGCGCGGATCGACTCGTCGAAATTCTTAGTGCACGCCCTGGGAGGCTAAGAGGCTACGTAACTCTGACACCGCCGACGCCTGACCCGAGACACTCGAAAGCGGATCGTCGGGGATGATCCAGCGCAAGGTGCCCTTGGCGTTGATAATGAACATGAAGTCCGAGTGAACACTCATCTTGTTCGTTCGCGCCATCGACACGCCGATGCCGTACTCGTGCCAGACCTTTCGAACGTTCGCCAGTTGCCCGGTTACGTAGTAGAAGTTCTTCACGTGCGCGAGACCTCGGATCGCGATGAAATGACGTAGATCGGACAACTGTTCGTGATACGGGTCTGCCGCGACGGCCACGATGTCGAGATTGGCGTGGGCGGATAACTCCGCGCGCAGGTGCTCGAGTTGCTGGGCCAATAAGGGGCAGTCGGTCCAACATCGAGGATCGAGGAAAGTCAGTAGGGTCACGCGTCCGGGATGTTCGCCCAATGAATACGTCTTGTCAAACTGATCGGTCAAGGTAAAGGTCGGCGCCTTGACCGACGTCGCCGAGGCCGGTCCGTTGTGCGCCTCATAGAGCGTGGTCTCGGCACTCGCGAAGGTGGCGCCCGCCATGGTGAACGTCGAAAAGAGAATCATGGCCGAAGCAAAAGTGGCCACCACCGCGCCGACACTGCTGGTGATCTCACGCGGGAGGCGATGTTCGAGTGGCCCCAGGTCACGAAGTTTCGGCGTAGCGCAAAGGGCGAGCACGGACAGGGGAATAAGTGAGTTCAAGTCAGTCGCGAGCCCGCCAAAGAGTGAGGTGTCCTCTGACACCAACCAAAAGAAGACGCAGCCCACCGCGAGGGTCCACACCGGCCAACGCCAATGTCGTTGGATCGACATCCACAGTCCAACCGCGCACCCCACGAGCCACATGATCACCACCAGGTTAAAACCGCCTCCCATCGACGCCGCCAGCGAGCCGACTCGGCGCACCAACCAGGCCAACCAGTGCGGCTGCGCGACGCTGGTCATATAGGTCGACATCGTCGCAAGTGCGTTGGAGTTACCGCCGTGCCAGAACTCGGTGGATGGCAACGACTGCAGCAGTGCCGCGAGGACCAGGACCACACTGAGAAACCGAAGGGTAAAGGTTGAAAAAAGCCGACTAAACGTTTCGGGCGTGACGAACAACCACGCGCCCGCCACGACGTAAAAAAGCGTCGCTCCGGGCCAGCCGAACAAGAACGACGCGCCGGTGATGAAGATGCCGCCCGCCCCATTGCCGATGAGCCAGATGAGGGCCGCCCACACCGCGGAGATGCCCCCGACAATTCGGCCCGAACGACCGTTCGACACCAGCAAGATGAGACCGATGCCAATCTGCAACCACGCCACTCCCACCGCCAAGACGATGGGATGGCTGTTCCATACGAAGATCCCGTGTTCCATGAGCCCGTGCAACCACGACGGGGTGTTGACGGTGACCGGGGCGACGACTTTGTTGGCCAGCCCCAGGGGCATCGAGGCCTGGAACTGAAGGATCCCGTCGATCAGCCACATCGTGCCAAAGGCCCATCGGAGATACGTGCGCGCTCGTGGTTCGTCGAGGCCCTCGGCGGAGAGATTAAAACGCAAAATGGACCGGGTCGGCGCGACGATGAGCATCAGGACCACGGCCAGACCAGTCAGCCACAGCACGCCCGTGACGAAGAGAGAGTGGCGAAACATCGACACGACGAGCGAATTAGTCAAATCAATTGACTTGGGACTCATGCCCGGCACGAAGCGTCTCCTCTAAAAGTTAATGAGTCTCACTGTAGATGCTCAACGCAAGCGGCGAGCACGCCGTTGACGAACGAGGCCGACTCTTCGGTGGAGTAGACCTTGGCGAGTTCGACGGCTTCGTCGAGCACGACCGCGGTGGGCGGAGGCTCGTTCAAGATCAACTCCGCCAGTGCGAGGGTCATGATCAATCGATCGACGACGGCGAGTCGATCGAGAGTCCATTCGCGCGAGAACTGTTGAATGAGTTGCTCGATTCGAACTTGATTCTCCTCAGCCGACGTCAAGATCAAAACCGTGTACGGGTCAGGCGTCACCGGCAGTTCGCCAACGATCAACGTGAACGCACGACTCTTCATGTTCGCTTCGTACGCGAGTTCCAGGGCCCTGGCGCGAGCGCGGTGGCGACGTCGACCGAGCTCGCTCAACTCACGCTCGGGTCATGTACTCACCGGTTCGGGTGTCGACCTTGATAGCCTCTCCCGGACCGACGAAGAGTGGCACTTGCACCACGTACCCCGTCTCGAGCGTGGCCGACTTGCGCGCGCCGGACACGCGGTCGCCCTGCACGCCAGGTTCGGTCTGGGCGATCGTGAGTTCCACCGACGCCGGCAGTTCCACGCCGATGATCTCCTCGTCGTACGAGATGAGCATGGCCCTACCCGTCTCAATCAAGAAGTTCGTCGCCTCACCCAAGCTCTTGGACGACACCGGCACCTGTTCAAAGCTGACTTGGTCCATGAAGATGTAGTCGTCGCCGTCGCGGTAGAGGTACTGCGTGTCCCGCTTGTCGATGATGGCTTGCTCCAAGCGCTCGTCGGCGCGATAGGTACGCTCGATCACGGCGCCGGTGCGGGCGTTGCGTAACTTGGTGCGTACGAAGGCGCCACCCTTGCCCGGCTTGACGTGTTGAAACTCCAGCACGGTGAAGAGCCCGCCGTCGATCTTGAGGGTGATGCCGTTCTTGAGGTCCGAGGTAGAGATGGCGGCCATGGGCCTAAGTGCCTTTCGCGATTCGTGCGCAGCCCAGTCTAGGCAACGTCCGCCGTCGCTCGAACTAGGACCCTTCGAGTAGTCGGTGCACCGCGTCGAAGGCTAAGTCGTAACTGAGGGCGCCAAAGCCGGCGATCGTGCCGTTGACCACGGCCGCAATCGTACTCACTTGACGAAACGGTTCGCGCGCGGCGGGATTCGTCAGGTGCACTTCAATTTTCACGCCGTCAAACGCGCCCAGCGCGTCGGCGAGCGCCCACGAGGAGTGCGTCAGCGCCCCGGCGTTCACCACGATGGCCACACTTCGCTCGCGCGCGTCACGCACCGCCTCGATCAAGTCACCCTCGAAGTTGGACTGGAGGTGCCGCACGCTATAGCCCGCGGCGCTCGCCAATGAGTCGAAGCGCGCGACGTGCTGGGCCAAGGTCGACGTCCCGTAGATATCGGGACTACGCGTACCGAGTTGGTCGAGATTAGGACCCGACAACAGTAGAATTTCGCCGCTCATAGTTCTCCTTGGAATCGGTCTAGTACGTCGCGCACGGTCGTCGGGTCAACGCCCGCCACCACCGCAAAGCCGTCTCGGCCCGCCAGCACGAAGCTCAGATCGTGATGGGCCTTCTTGTCGTGCGCCATGGCCTCGACGATCTCTGCGGTATCCACATTCGTTGGAAGGCGCCGGCCGAGTCCGAAGTGATCCAGCACGGCGTCGTGCGTGGCGATTTCGCCATCGTCGACTCGGCCCAACGCATGCGCGAGTCGCGCCGCGAACGCCAGACCGATCGCCACGGCCTCGCCGTGGCGCAGTTCATCGGGCCCACGTCGCAACGCGAGTTTTTCGAGAGCGTGCGCGAGAGTGTGGCCGTAGTTCAACAGTGACCGCGATCCGCCTTCGCGCTCGTCGCCCGAGACAACGGCGACCTTCAGACCAATCGACAGCTGGACTAAATCCGTAAACGAGATTGACGACAGGCTCTTCGCGTCTCGTCCTTCTAAGAGCCAGCACTTGGCGATCTCACCCAGACCGCTCAAGCGTTCACGAGGGGGCAGCGTGGCGAGCACACTCGTGTCACAGAGCACCCCCAGGGGTTGATGGAAGGCGCCGACCAGGTTCTTGCCCGCCGCGAGATTGACCCCGGTCTTGCCACCGATCGCCGCGTCAACCTGGCCCAGGAGTGACGTCGGTATCTGGACGAGCGCGACACCTCGCAGGTAGATCGCTGCCACGAAGCCGGCCAGGTCGGTCACCGCGCCACCGCCGACACCCACGATGACGTCCTCGCGCGAAAGTTGGAGGGCCGCTGCTCGCTCAAGCAGATCCTCGGTCGACGCCCAGGTCTTCGCCGACTCACCTTCGGGCACCGAGAGAAGATGTTGTTCGAGACCACTGTCGATGTCGAACCACGGTTGGCTCGCGAGCGACGGCGACGTCACGATAACGACACTCTTGGCACGCGGCGCCCGGCGCTTCAACAGTGCACGCAGTTGTCGTCGCGCGCCGTCGCCGACGACGACGTCGTAGCTGCGCTCGCCCAACTCGACGGTGAGGTTCACGGGGCCACGCGTTGCAGCGCTTCAAGTATGCGTTGGCGCACCTCGTCGAGAGAACCCGACGCGTCCACACTCAGCCGCGCGCTCGCGCGATACCACGGCTCTCTTTGCGCGCGCAGCTCCACGAGAGCGCGGCGGGGATCGTCGCCCAACAGTGGCCGATCACCGTCGCCGACTCGGGCCAGGAGCGTTTCGTCGTCGCAGTCGAGCCACAGCGTGATCTCGCGTTCGAGGAGCTCTCGGGCCGAACTCGTGGTCACGACGCCCGCGCCAGTGGCGACGACCGCGTCACCCTCGAGTGCTTGGCGCAACGCCTCAGTCTCACGTTGACGAAACGCCACTTCCCCGTTCTCGCGCAGATACCGCGCCGCCGGCATTCCCGCTCGCTCGGCGATCAAGTCGTCGGTGTCCAGCGCCGCACAGCGCCAGTACTCCCCTAGCGCGCGCGCCAGCGTCGTCTTGCCAACGCCCGGAAGGCCCACCAAGACGAGACGGGCCACGGCTAGTCGGGTCGCGCGGCCGAAGCCGTTGACCCCAAGTGGGCCACGTAGCCGACGTGATTCCGCCTGAACTCTTCGACCGTGTCGCCGCCAAATTTTCGGAGAGCCTCGTTCGCCAGGACCAGCGCCACCATGGCTTCGCCCACGACGCCCATCGCCGGCACCGCCGTCACGTCAGTGCGCTCCTTGAACGAGATCGTCGATTCGCCCGACGCCACGTCGACCGTCTCGAGCACCGGACGATTCAAGGTGGCCAGTGGCTTCATCGCCACCTTGAGAATCACGGGCGCGCCCGAGGACATGCCCCCTTCGAGTCCCCCGGCGTGATCGGTGCGACGTATAAAACCGCCGCCTCTCTCAAAACTCGCGTCGACGGCGATGGCGTCGTGAGACACGCTGCCTCGTTGACTGGCTTGGGCGAAGCCGTCACCAATCTCAACGGCCTTCACCGCTTGAATGCTCATCAGCGCGCCGGCGAGCAGGCCGTCAAGCTTGCGGTCCCACTGGACGTAACTGCCCAGCCCCACCGGCACGCCGTAGGCGATGACCTCCACGATGCCGCCGAGCGAATCGCCTTCCTTCGCGGCCGCCTTGATCTCGGCGATCATTGCCGCCTCGCTGGCGGGGTCGAAGCAACGAACATCACTTTCGTCGACGTGGCTGAGATCGCTCGGTAGCGGTCGCGCGCCCTCGGGCGTCGCGACGGCGCCTATTCGTATGACGTGGCTCAACACGTCGACGCCCATCGTCGCCAGCAGCGCCTTGGCGAAGTGGCCGGCCGCGACTCGAGCGACGGTTTCACGCGCGCTCGCCCGTTCCAAGACGTCGCGCGCGTCGTCAAAGGCGTACTTCTGCATGCCCGCCAGGTCCGCGTGTCCGGGACGGGGGGCGGTCAGTTTCTTGCTCGGCGTGCCGGGGGCGGCCGACATCTCCACCTCCCACTTGGGCCACTCGGTGTTGAGAATCTCAATCGCGACGGGCGAACCGAGCGTGCGCCCATGACGCACGCCGCCAATCAGTCGCAGTTCGTCTCGTTCGAAGCGCATGCGCGGACCACGTCCGTAACCCAGTCGTCGACGCGCGAGTTCACTAGCGAGCTCGTCTTCGCGCACCGAAAGTCCCGACGGCAGCCCTTCAATGATGACGCTCAGCGACGGGCCGTGACTTTCACCGGCGGTGAGGAAGCGCAACATTGTTCAATTCTAGGGTGAAGAGTTCCCCGTGTCCCTACTCAGGTGTGTAAAAGGGGTTGACGCCCGACGCGTGATCGGTGACGTCGAGCACACTCACGAGTTCGGGAATTGCTTCGCGCAACGTCGTCTCGATGCCTTGGGTCAAGGTCAGTCGACTCATCGCGCACCCCTGACAACCGCCGGAGAGTTTGATGTAGGCCGTCTTGTGCTCCTCGTCCAGCGCCACGAGGTCGGCGTGTCCGCCGTGTGACGCGATGGATGGATTCACTTGCTGTTCGAGAACCGACACCGCCACCGTGCCCAGGGGGCCGTCAATGCCGAAGGCCAGAATTTCAGCCGACACCCCCGGGTTGAGTTCTTCCGGCGCGGGACTGTTGGGGTTTACCAGCACCAAACCGCCCCCGCCATCGCTCGCAAACTCAAGGCGGCTGCCACGAAGACGTTCCACGCTCGCTTGAGGAACGACGATCGTGATCTCGCCGTCATGGCCAATCGCGGCGTCACTCGGCGCCAGATTCAACTCGGAGAAGTAGAGGTCGTAGGAGTAACCCGGACCGCGCGTCCCGGTCACTTCAATCCACAGCGCAAGTGTCTCACTGGGCGTCTCGTTGTTCAAGGCGTCAAGGACGACCTGGCGCGCCTCGTCGGTGAGCGTGAGCACGTCGAAGGTATCGATGGAAGTCATAGACAAAGTCTAGAGGTGCGTCGAGGGGCGCGCCGCGCCCAGTAACGTTTTCCCCATGACCAAAATTCCGGGCGACGCCCACGAGTGGGTGAGCTTCGAAGACACCCAACGCGAGAGAACCTGGATGTTTGACGTCACGTTTCTCGAAAGCAACTGGACGTGCATCTTCGGCAATGGCTGCCAGGGCGTTCTGACCGGTCCCACACCCGAGTTGGAGCAGGGTTGCTGCAGCTACGGCGCGCACTTCGTGGACGAGAAGGATCGTCGCCGGGTCGAAAAGGCGGCCAAACTGCTCACTGACGACCAGTGGCAGTTCAAGTCCAAGGGCAAGTCCGGCACCACTCGGGTGAAGAAGAACGGGGAGATCGTCACGAAACTAGTCCAGGACGCGTGCATCTTTTTGAATCGCCCCGACTTTCCTCGGGGCTCAGGCTGCGCACTGCACGTCATGGCCATCGACAACGACGAGAGTTACATCCCGCTCAAACCAGAAGTCTGTTGGCAACTCCCCCTTCACCGCGACGACGAAGTGCAAGAAGACGGTCACGTCGTCACGCGCATCGGGCAGTGGAATCGACGCGACTGGGGCCCGGGCGGTGAGGAGTTTCACTGGTGGTGCACGGAGTCGGCGTCGGCCTTCGTGGGGAAGACGCGCGTCGTCGACTCGATGCGAGAGGAGCTAACCGCGATGGTGAGCAAGCGGGTCTACGACCGGCTGCGCGCGTACCTCGATAACCGCGCGACGCAACCCAAAGCCACCCGCCTGGCCCATCCCGTCCTTCGTAAGCGGGCCTAGTCGCCCGCGGCGAGCGGGTCCTCTTCGTTGAACGAGGTTCGCGGCAAGGAGCCGAGNNAGTTCACGTGCTTCTACAAAACGGCGGTGGCGACCCTTTTTCACGTCAACTCCTCACTGGCCGCGGGCCAATACCTGGCGGCAACCCCATCTCAACCACACTGAGTTGAACTTCCATACTACCAACCAGAAACCGTTTGAGAACCCCTAGCATTTGCCTGTGAGCCCAGTCTTTGATCCCCACGAGATGATTCAACGTTTTCGCGAGCGCGCCGAGGCGGTCAAGCGCCGGGGTATCCCTCCCGTCGAAGGTCCCGAGCGTCTGCGCTTTCTCGAAGCGGCGAACATCGACTTCCAGGACTTCGCGATGCTCGGCGACGCCACGCCCACGCTCGAAGACGGGATCTTGCGCCTCGAGATCGACCTCCGTCCACCCAGCGACTAGGGCGTCGACGCACTCGTAATACGCGCCGACGCTTCCGACAGATCGGCGAGGCCGCTCGTGAGTGTCTGCAGCGCCTTGGCGCGCGCGTCCACGTTCGTCGAGGCGACGTAACACTCGTTCGCGCCGGCGCCCAAGTTGGTGTACGCCTTGGACAGGAGCGTCGTGGACTGAGCGTCGGGCGTGGGCAGTGACGCGTTGGCCGATTCGGTGTCAAACAACAACACGCCACACACGGTGTGTAAATCGGCGTTGGACGGGTTAGTGATCTTCAGCACGTCCGCCGAGTGGCGCGCGTCGCCAACCAGGGTCGCCGCCGAGGACCGGTAGCTGCTCTGCACGACCCACGACGCCAGGGCGCTCGCGGCACTGACCGAGCCACACGCACCGAGAAGAAGTCCCCCTACGAGCAACGCGCCCAGCGCACGAATCACGCCACGACCACGAGGTGCAACTGGTGTCGCCCTCGCCGCACGACCAAGTAACGCCCGTATAGGGCACTTTCGAGGTTGACCGGCGCCACCGGGTCCAAGCGAACGTTGTTGACGTACGCGCCACCCTGGTCGAGGAAGCGACGGGCCTCGGCTTTGGACGAGGCGAGTCCGCACTTGACGAGCAACTCAATCGGATCGACCCCGCGCGCCATTTCCTCGCGCGACCACGTGGACGACGGCGCGTCCGCGACGACCTCGAGAAAAGTCGATTCGTCGAGCAGGCCGATCGACTCTGAAAAGAGGGCGTCGCTCGCCCGTTCGGCCTTGGTCGCGGCCCCTTCGCCGTGCACCATCGCCACCACGGCGTTGGCCAGCGCGCGCTGGGCGCGACGTTCCTGGGGGGCGGCGTTTGTCGCCGCATCGAGTTCACTGATGACCTCGTGATCGAGGAAGGTGAAGAAACGAAGTAGCGCCAGTGCGTTCGCGTCCTCACTCTTTAGAAGAAACTGGTACATCGCGAAGGGGGACGTACGCGCCGCGTCCAGCCAGACCTGTTCGCCGCCTTCGGACTTGCCGAACTTCGATCCGTCAGCCCGTAGCAAGAGCGGTGAGGTCAGCCCGGCGGCGGCGTGGCCCGTTGCCTTGCGAACCAGTTCGGTGCCAATGGTGATGTTGCCCCACTGGTCCGATCCGCCCAACTGCAACGTGCATCCGTGGTCGAGATGGAGTCGCAAGAAGTCGTAGGCCTGGAGCAACATGTAGGAGAATTCGGTAAAGGAGAGCCCGACGTCCTCGCGGTCCAGGCGGCTCTTCACCGACTCCTTGGCGATCATCTGGTTCACCGTGAAGTACTTGCCGACGTCACGCAGAAAGTCAGTGAGTCCGATCGTCGTTAACCAGTCGGCGTTGTTGAGCAGCTTGGCCTGTGCCTTGCCAGCGCCGGGCGTAAAGTCCAAGAACCGCGACATCTGTTCGCGTATTCCCGCCACGTTGGCGTCCAACTCCTCCCTCGTGAGCAGCGGGCGCTCAACGTCGCGGTAACTGGGGTCACCGATCAAGCCCGTGCCCCCGCCGGCGAGGGCGATGGGGGCGTTCCCGGCGATTTGCAGACGGCGCAGGTTACAAAGGGGGAACAGGTGTCCGAGGTGCAAGGACGACGCCGTGGGGTCGAAGCCGACGTAGAGCGTGACCGTACCGGCGCTCAGACGATCAAAGACCTCGTCGTCGGTCGTCATATGGATCAGGCCGCGAAAGCGCCAGTCATCTTTAACATTCATGCGCGTCAGTCTACGAGACCCATTCTTTAGAACAGAGCGTGCGAGGCGGGAAAGTGAACTTGGAGCCAGAGCACAAAGGCGTGCCACCAGCCCGTCACCTCACACACGCCAATGGCGATCAGCAGGACTCCCCCGATGATGCCGATCACCCGAGCGTGGCGACGCAACCACGTCGAGGCCGTCGCCATCCACTCGGTCGCCAGGGCCGCGACGATGAAAGGAACGCCGAGCCCCAGGCAGTAGAAGAAGGCGAGGATCGATCCGCGCAGCGCCGTCGCGCCCGACAACGACGCCGCCAGACCGAGAATGGTCCCGAGCGTCGGACCGATGCACGGCGTCCAACCGAGCGCGAAGATAAAGCCCAGTGCGCCGGCCCCGAGAATCGAGACCCGAGGCAGGTGATGGACTCGTCGATCACGTTGCAACCATTTCGCGGGCCACCAGCCGGCGAAGAAGAGTCCGAGGGCGATCGTCACGACGCCAAAGATTTCTTGCAGGAGGCGTTCGTGCGTTTTCAACTCGCGGCCCAATCCCCCAAAGAGCGCGCCATAACTGACGAACACCAGCGTGAAGCCCAGCACGAAGACCAGCGAACCCACGAAGGCTCGGCCTCGGCCCGAGCGCCCTTCGATCCGCCCCGTCACGCCACTAAGAAACGCGAGATAGCCCGGCAGTAGCGGTAGCACGCACGGCGAAAGAAACGACATCAGCCCGGCCGCTATCGCTACCGGTATCGCGACGAACAGCGACGCCGGCAATGTTGCGATCACGCGCTACTCCGGGCCACGAGTTTCGAAGCCTGATCGTTCCACGCCTGGTGCACTTCGACGTTCTCCTCCCGCGACGGCACGCTCGCGACAACGACACTCACCCCATCGCGTGCGAGGCCCTCTCTTAGAGCGTGATGAAGGTCGTCGAGCGTTGCGACCGTGGTCGCGGCGTGGCCAAAGGCGCGCGCCACCGCTTCTAAGTTGTGGGGCCGAGGGGTCCCGAACAGCTGTTCAAATCGCTCGAACTCTATGGCTTGCGCCTGGGGCAAAAACGAAAAGATGCCACCGCCTTGATTGTCGACGACCACCACGACGCACGTTCCCCCGGTGTCACCCAGACCGTCCACCAACCCCGACACGTCGTGCAGCATCGTGAGATCGCCAATGAGGCCCAGCGCCTTCGATCCGGCGCCCACCCCGAGAATCGTTGACACCACGCCATCGATCCCATTCACGCCGCGATTGGCGAACGTGGCGCTTTGGCGAGCCGGGGCCCACCACTCCACGTCACGCACCGGCATCGACGAGCCGATCACGAGCGCCACGCCTGAGACGTTGCTCGCCGCCACCACCGCTCGTGCGACCAGTGGCTCGTTCAACGCACTTTCGCCGGCATCGAGCGTCTCGAGCCACTGCGCCACCTCACGCGAAGCGTCACACCACTGTTTTGCGTAGCCACGATGCGCCACCAGGGTCGCGATGCCTCGGTGCGGCAGTCCAGCGTACGCCTCTTGAATCAGACGGTCCGGGTCGGCGACGAGACCGGCGCCGCTCAAACTGACCGTTCGAACCTGCCAGGCGCGAAGCTGTTCAGCGAGCACTCTCGACGCCGGTAGTCCCCCGAGTCGGACCACGAGATCGGGCCGCACGCGCGCGACGAAGTCGTCAGAGCGAAGCAGGGCGTCGAAGTGAGTGAGGGAGCCCCGCGCGGTCGCGTCACCGAGCACCACCCAATCGAGGGCCACGCACTGTCCGATCACGTCGGCAGTCACGCCCGCGCCGACCACACAGAGCACCGACTGACCCGCGACGTTGAGCGACGTGACGTCGGGCAAGAGCTCTTCGATTTCGCGCGGCGCGATGAGTTCGACGTCACGCTCGGGCAAGTCGATCGCCGCAGCGACCAACGGCTCGACGAAGGCGGCGTTCAAGTGCACGGGGCCCGGGGGCGTCGCCTCACCACAGGCGAAGTGCCACAGTCGCTGCGCCAGCGGTCGCCACGAACTTGCCGCTTCGATCCGCGCGACACCCGGCTCTTCGAAGTGACGCACCATCGACCCGTAGAGGTGACGCTGATCAATCGTTTGGGGCGCGCCGACGCCGTGCAGCTCGGGCGGACGATCGGCCGTCACGATGAGCAGCGGCACGAAGGCGAGGTCAGCTTCGGCTACGCACGCGTGCAGTTCGGCCGCCGCGGTGCCGCTCGTCACGACGATCGCCACGGGCCGTTCGGTCACCAGAGCTCGTCCCAGCGCATAAAAACCCGCACTACGCTCATCGATCCGCACGTGAAGGGTCAATTCGGGACGTTCCGCCGCGGCCAGAGCGAGTGGCGAGGAGCGCGATCCGGGCGAAACGACGACGTCGCGCAATCCGAGGTGAACCCACTCGTCGAAGAGCGTCGCCGCGAACGTAGCCTGCGCTTCACTCAGGCTCGGTACGCTACGTGACAATGTCGCTCCTTGGAATACAACGTGTGGGCTCGGGTCCGGTCTTAGTGTGGCTGCACGGCTTCACCCAGACCCGCGACTCGGCGCATCAGTTTCGTTCCATTCTGGCAGGAACCTACGAACTGCTGACCCTCGATCTACCGGGCCACGGAGAAAACGCCCCAATTTCGGCGTCCCTCAACGAGACGGCGGACCTCCTCGCCGACGTTTTGCCTGCGGAACCCTTCATCTTGAGCGGTTACTCAATGGGCGCACGCGTCGCGTTGCACTTCGCACTTCGCCACCGCGAACGACTCAGCGCCCTCGTGGTGCTCAGTGCGACGGCGGGAATTCGCGACGAAGGTGAGCGGGAACTTCGCCGCAGCCAAGACAACGACCTCGCGGATCGAATAGACCTGATCGGCGCGGAAGTGTTCTTGGACGAGTGGCTCGCACGACCGATGTTCACGTCACTGCCGCACGATCCCTTGGAGCGCGCGGCGCGAAGTCGTGACACGAAAGGGCTTTCGAATTCGTTGCGACGGGCCGGCACGGGAACCCAGGCGTGGCTCGGCGACGCGCTCGCGTCACTCGACGTGCCGACGTTGGTCGTGGCCGGCGCGGATGACGCAAAGTTCGTGGGCGAGGCGCGGTTGTTGCGCGAGACTCTCCCGAACGTCGCCGTCGCGCTCGTCGCCGGTGCCGGTCACGCCGCACACCTTGAACGGCCCGACGCCTTCGCCCAAATCGTCCGGAGCGCTCAACCCCAGTAGGTGTTCAACGCGAGCAGGACCGCGAGCAACGCCCCGAGTTGGAGTTGCGCGCGCGCGGAGTACCTCAACAGCACGAGAAGTTCTCGCCCGCTTAACGGCGAGAACGCGACGCGAACTGCTGGGAGATAGACCACGCTCGCGACGATGCCCACGATCAACTGTCCGGCTCCGATCGCGCCCACGGCCACACCGAGCACGCACGCCGCGTAGAGCCACGCGCCTCGCCTTCGCCCGAGCCGGGCCGCCAACGTCAACTTGCCCGCGGCCAGGTCGCCCGTCACGTCGCGAAGATTGTTCGCTTCTAAGAGTGCGCAGGCCATAAAGCCCGCGGCCGCGCCGAGCCACCACGCTCTTGCGGGAATCGTTTGGTGCTGGACGAAGGCGGTCCCCACGGTCGCCACGAGACCGAAGTAGATGAACACGAAGAGTTCACCAAAGCCGTAGTAGCCATAGGGCCTGGGGCCGCCGGTGTAGAACCAACCGGCCAGAACCGCGCTCACGCCCACCAGCACCAACCACCACGACGTCCGGGCCGAGAGCCACACCCCCGCTACCGAGGCCACGGCGAAGCCCCACCACGCGGCATGGCGCACGACGCGCGCCGCCACGAGCTTCGAGGCCGTCAATCGGAACGGACCCACGCGATCGTGGTCGGTGCCACGAACCCCGTCGGAGTAGTCGTTCGCAAAGTTGGTCGCGACTTGCAACGACAACGCCACTATCAAACACAGGGCCGAGTTCAACCAGTTGATGGTGGCGGGACGAATCAGGGCCGCGCCGAGCACGACGGGCACGCCCGCAGCCGGCAAGGTTCTCGGCCGTGCCGCCATCACCCAGCGTCGCGTCGGCGTGGCGACGTCGCTCATGGACGCTTGGGGAACTTCGAAAAATCTGGTTTTCGACGCTCGAGGTAGGCGTTACGCCCTTCCTGGCCCTCCTCGGACATGTAGAAGAGCATGGTGGCGTCGCCGGCCAACTGCTGTACGCCGGCGAGTCCGTCCTCAGCGGCGTTAAAGCCCGCCTTCAACATTCGAAGAGCAATCGGCGAGAGCGTGAGTATCTGGCGACACCACGCCACGGTCTCGCGCTCGAGATCGTCGAGCGCGACGACCGAGTTCACCAGACCCCACGCGAGCGCCTGGTCGGCGTCGTACTGGCGACAGAGAAACCACACCTCCTTGGCGCGCTTGAGACCGATGGTGCGCGCGAGCAACGACGAGCCATAACCGCCATCAAAGGAACCAACCCGTGGTCCGGTCTGGCCAAAGCGCGCGTTATCCGCCGCCAGCGAGAGATCGCATACGAGGTGCAAGATGTGCCCTCCCCCGATCGCGTAGCCCGCGATCTGGGCGATCACGGGTTTGGGGAGTCGACGGATCTGAATCTGCAAGTCCAGCACGTTCAGTCGTCCTACGCCGTGACGGGCGACGTCGTCATCGCCCAAGTAGCCGTCATCGCCACGAATGCGCTGATCGCCGCCGGAACAAAAAGCGTCGTAGCCCGCGCCGGTCAAGATGATGACCCCCACGGTGACGTCGTCACGCGCCCGCTCAAAGGCAGTGGACAGTTCAAAGAGCGTCTGCGGACGAAAGGCGTTGCGAACCTCAGGGCGATTGATCGTGATACGCGCGATGCCCTCGGCGACTTCGTAGATCACGTCTTGGAACTCCCCGACGCGCGCCCACACCGGGAGCGTCATGGAGCGAAACTCGTCCAGCGGATCGAGCGGGGGACCTTGAATCACGGTATCGGCCATTGCGTCCACGCTACCTTTGACTGACCGGGGCGCGACCAACTCACGCAGCGTCGCGCGCGGGCCCTAATCTCACTTCGTGCGAACTTTGCTGGCGCTCGACTTGGCGCTCGGTGTCGAACTCGAAACAGCGCTACGTGACTGCGTGGACGCTGGCGAGGCCTTTTGCGTGCTCGATCAGCGCCTCTCGCCGCGGCGGCGAGACGAGGAACTCTCGTGGCTCGGTGCGACCTCGGTACTCAACACGCAGGGCCGCCATGAACGACGTGAGGGCCAACTCGTCGACGATGACGTGGGGCTGGTGATGTTGACCTCGGGGTCGATCGGCGTGCCCAAGGCGGCCGAGTTGACCTGGGACGCCCTTCGCGCCAGCGCGGATCTCACCCAGCGAACGTTGCGCGCCNNGGCCCCGCACTACGGTGCCACCCACGTAGCGCTCGTTCGAGCTCAACTCGCTCGCTTTGACGTGAGCGGCTTCTACCGGGTGCTCCTCGGCGGAGGACGACCACCGGCCGACCTCCCCGAGAACGTCGTGGCCACTTGGGGCATGACCGAAACCGGTTCGGGCGTGGTTTACAACGGGTTCGCCCTACCCGGTGTCGAGATCGCGGCTGTGGACGATGAGCTATGCGTACGCTCGCCTACCCTTTTTCGTTCGTATCGCCACGCGCCACGACCCTCGGTCCTGGGACCCGACGGCAGAGACGACTGGTTCCCCACCGGGGACGCGGGCGAGGTCACCGACGGACGCGTGAAGGTGCGAGGACGTATCGATTTCGTGATCACGACGGGCGGCGAAAAACTCTGGCCAGAAGATCTCGAAGCGATCCTCGCCAAAGTGAACGGCGTGCTTGACATCGCGGTCACCGGCGTCGAGGACCCCGAGTGGGGTGAGCGGGTCGTGGCGCTCGTGGTGAGCGACGGGCGCAAGCCCGACGACGCGCTGCGCCGCGCCGCCGAGGAACGACTAGGACCGTGGGCCAAACCTAAGGAGATTCGCTACGTCGCCGCCATTCCCCGCACCGTCAACGGCAAGATCCGCCGCGGCGAACTGACGAACCTCTTCTAGGGCCGAGTCGACCACGGGTGGCCGCCGAGGAGAACGCTATTTCAACAACGTCTGGCTTCGCCGCGCCAGCGAATCGACCGTGGCAACGCCCAAGAGTACGACGCCCATGATCGAGCGTCCACGACCGGGGCCTTGTCCGCGAGGTCTACGCCGAACTGCTCGTTATCGGATTCACTCTCTACAATCTCCACCGAATCATCGGACGCGGTGACGCGAGAAACGCCGCCTCGCTACGTTCACTCGAAAAGGTGGGGCTCCATGCGGGGGCCCAATTCGTCGCGAATGAGTTCGTCATGGGCAAATGGACCAACGAGACCGTGATAGCTATCCGACTGAGCGAGTGGGCAGTGCGCCTCGGTGCGCCGACAACGTAAAGTCCGAGTGACTTGGCGCGTGGATGAACGCGACGGGGTACCGGCGCCTAAGGTCACCCCGAGGAATATCGATGCCACTACTGCGCGAGGTCAAAGATCAATTGGGTTCTTCCTACCTCTTGGATCACGCGGACAATCCCGTCGCGTGGCGAACTTGGGGTGACGACGCGCTCGACGAGGCCGCCCGCTTGGACCGACCGATCTTTCTCTCAGTGGGCTACGCGGCGTGTCACTGGTGTCACGTCATGGCCCACGAGTCCTTCGAAGATCCCGCTATCGCGCGTCTATTGAACGAAAATTTCGTTCCCGTCAAGGTCGATCGCGAGGAGCGACCCGACGTCGACGCGCTCTATATGGCCGCGACCCAACTCGTTGCCGGACACGGCGGCTGGCCTATGTCAGTTTTTCTCTTGCCCGACGGACGACCCTTTATGGCCGGCACGTACTACCCCCCGGCGGACCGATCGGGCCAAGTGGGCTTCCCTCGGCTTCTCAACGCGTTGCGAGAGGCCTGGCACGAGCAACGCGACGT
>PKXH01000044.1:0-31050 GCA_003133405.1 Acidimicrobiaceae bacterium
CGGCTGAGGTGCTGGAAGGTGAGCTTGAAGCCGCCAAAGAAGCTAAGAGGATTCGTCACTACTCCTCCTCTCGATCGCTAAAGGTTCGAAAGACCTCACCGGGCAGGGGCCGCTCGCCCACCACGGGCAGGATCGCGTCCGCGCCCGAAGAACGCGAGGCACCGATTTCGAAGGCCCGGGCGAGCACCACCGAGGCGAAGAGCACCGCGGCCGCCATCACCAGGCCCCAGGCCGGGGCGATGAGAAAACCGGCCACCACGATCATCCAGCCGAGGCTTAAGGGGATAAGGCGCTTCCAGCCGAGGTCCATGACCTGGTCGTAGCGAAAGCGCGGCAGGGCCGCGCGGAACCAGATGTAGCAGAAGCAAAAGGCGACGGTCTTTATTAGGAACCACGCGATCGGAAAGAGCCATTTGAGGTGCGCGACGTTGGGCGCCCAGCCGGCCGGTCCGCCAAAGAACAGTGTCACGATGATCGCCGACATGGTGATGGTGTTCATGAACTCGGCCAAGTAGAAGATCGCGAAACGAAACGAGGCGTACTCGGTGTTAAAGCCGCCCACCAGTTCACTCTCGGCTTCGACGACGTCGAAGGGCGGCCGGTTGAGCTCGGCGGTGATCGCCATCCAAAAGATGATGAAGGGCACGACGCCGAGTCGAATGACGTTCCAGTGCCAGATGCCGTGCGCCTGGGAGGTGACGATGTCGTGCGTGGAGAGCGAGCCCGTCACCAGCACGATCGTCACGATCGTGATGCCCAGCGCCGCTTCGTAACTGATCATCTGGGCGGTGGCGCGCACCGAGGAGAGGAGCGGATACTTAGAGCCCGACGACCAGCCCGCGAGCATGACGCCGTAGACCGAGATTCCCGACATCGCGAGCAGGACCAAGATCCCCACCGGCGGATTGGCGATCTGGAGCATCACCTGATGGCCCGCGATAGTGAGCGTCCCGCCGACGGGCACGATGGAAAACGTGACGAGCGCGGGAAGTAAGACGAGGTAGGGCGCCAACTTATAGACGAAGTGATCGGCCTCGGCGGGCATGAGATCCTCTTTGAAGATCAACTTGATCCCGTCGGCCAAGGTCTGAAAGATTCCGTAGGGNNACCGAGCCCATCAACACCGCGAAGCCGACCACGATCTTGATGAGCATGATCAAGACCACGACCCAGGTCACGCCGTGCACGAACAGCGGATCGACCGTGGCGAGCCAGTTCACCGGGTCTCCAACTTGACCTGCGTGATGGCACCCGTAGCGTCAAAGAGCGAACGGGCCGCGCCGTCGTCGCCATTGTCATCAATCGATCCAAAGACCACGTCGAGGGTGCCACGAGGGGTCTGGTCGCTCAGGGTGACGGGCAGGCTCAGCGTGCCATTCGGCCCGTTCACGTTGACCACGTCGCCGGTCACGAGGCCCAGGCGGTCGAGGTCGGCATGGTGCAGGTACGCGGTTGAGCGCGCGACGAGGTTGGCGAGCGCCGGCGAGCCCTGCACGGCGATGCCGTGGTCGTAGAGCCGGCGCGAGACACTGAGCGCGAGCCCGTAGGCGTCGTAGTGCGGCACGTCGACGCCGCGCCCGGCCGTGATCTCACCCAGCGTCGCCGCCGTCCGGGGCGGGGCCATCGTGGCGCTCGAGATCGCCATGGCGCCAGAGAGCTCCGCGAGTCCCACGGTGTTGATCGAGCGGATGCCGGGAATGGCGATCGGGTCGAGCGCTCGACGAGCGACGCGCTCTCGCTCACGCCCGACGAGCGCGCCTTCGTCCGTGACGTCGTTGAGCACGCTCAAGGCGGGATAGCCCGTCGTCTCTTCGATGACCTTGGCCGCCTGCTCCACCGAGGCCAGCCCGAGACTCTGGCCGCACTGCTCGGCCAGCTCGCTCGCGATGGCGACGTCGGGCCAGGCCGAGCCGGGCGCGACGATCTTGGCCGCGACGGCCGTGACCCGGCCTTCGATATTGGTCACCGTGCCCCGGCGCTCGTGCTGCACGGCGGCCGGCAGGACGACGTCGGCGTACGCCAAGGTCTTACCGCCGTGTCCGGTCACCACCACGACGTCGGCGTTTTCCAGCGCCGCCGACGCGCCCGCCACGTCGAGCACGTTGCCGAGCACACACCCGAGCAACAGAACCGCCTTCTGTTCGCCCGCGCGCAGCGCGTCGAGTTGTTCGAGCGTGTCACGGCCGGGGTCGCTCGGCTCGAACCCACGTCCGGGACGCAGCGACGGACCAAAGCCCATGTCGAGCGCACCCATCACGTTCGACCGGCGAAGGACGGGCAGGAACGTGGCCGAGGTGAATCGCTCGGCCAACGTGCGAATCGCGCTTTCGATCACGGCGGGGTCTTCAGCCATATTGGGCCGTCCCACCACGAACACGACGCCCTCGCCGTCGCCGAGCAGGCGTCGCGCTTCGCTGAGCGCGTGCTCGGTGACCTGTGAACCCGTGGGCGCGGGGCCGTCACCGCGCGAAAGGGCCTCGGCCACACGGTGCGCCTCACCGGGGCGAACGGGCAGCACCACACTCGCCAACGTGCGCAGGGCGCTGTGGCCAAAGGCGAGTTCGATCAATGTGTTCTGGCGCTTGATGAAGTTCTCTCGCAGGCGCAAGAACAGTACGGGCAGCTCCTCACGCAGGTCACCGGCGAGGGTCACCACCACTCGCGCGTTGGCCGCTTCGTCGATGGTGGCCCGGGGTATGGACTGCAGCAGTGCGCCACTCAGGCCGTCGCCGTACTGCGCGTCGAGGTGGTCGCTGCCCAGTACGCCGCGCACGAAGCGCGACCAGGCGAAGGCGCCCTCGTTGGTCAACGCCGCGCCGCCGATGGCCCCGACGCCGTGGGGACTCTTCGCGGCGTCGAGCAACAGCGTCGCCGCGCGCGCTAGGGCCTCACCCCACGTCGCAGGGGTCAACTCACCGTCGACACGGACGAGTGGCTCGCGAATGCGCGTCAATGCGCTGAAGGGGTCGCTGGACTCTTGGTTTCCGTCTATCGAGTCCAGCGTGAAGCGGCCCTTGTCGCAGAGCCAGCCGTGATTGACCGGTTCGCTGTCGACGCCGAGCACGCGCGTCAGTCGATTGCCCGAGGACTGCACGGCCACGCGACAGCCGAGCGCGCACGTCGTGCACGTGCTCTCGACCTGTTCGAGGTCCCAGGGGCGTGCGGTGAACCGGTACGGCTTGGCGGTCAAGGCGCCCACCGGACAGATCTGGACCGTATTGCCCGAGAACGTCGAATCGAACGGCACGCTCGGCGAGGAGGCGACTTCAATGAGGTCACCGCGTCCGGCGAAGGCGATCTCGGTGTCGCCGGAGACCTCGGCGCTAAAGCGCGTGCAGCGCGCGCACTGGATGCAACGCTCGCGGTCGAGCAGCACCAACTCACCGATCTCGATGGGCTTGACGAAGTGGCGCTTCTCTTCGATGTAACGCGACTCGCCCGAGCCGTGCGCGAGGGTCTGGTCCTGGAGGGGACATTCGCCGCCCTTGTCACAGACCGGACAGTCGAGGGGATGATTGGCGAGCAGGAACTCCAGCACACCGTCTTGGGCCTTTTTCACCTTCTCGGAGTTCGTGACCACGCTCATTCCGTCGTTCACTTTGATGTAGCAGGCCGGCTGGAGGGTCGCGCCGCGGGGACTGTCCACCTCCACCAGGCACATCCGGCACATCCCGACCGGCTCCATGCGCGGGTGGTAACAAAAGCGCGGGATGTAGTTGCCCGCGCGCTCGGCGACCTCGATCAAGAGCTCCCCCGGCGTCGCGTCGACGCTTCGTCCGTCGAGAGAGATCGTCACGGTGGTCCTTACCTCAGTCAAGGGGACACCCCTGAAGACGAACGTGCTGGGCGAACTCGTCGGCGAACATCAAGATCGCCGAATGGATGGGCGAGGGGATGGAAGGTCCCAGCGGACAGATCGTGGTCTGTTGCGGCGGCCACGTGAGGCCGGGCGCGATGTTGTCACAGAGATCGAGCATCAGATCGAGGTCCTCGAGGCGTCCCCCACCGTTTTCCATCCGATAGAGCACACGTTCGAGCCAGCCCGACCCCTCACGACACGGCGTGCACTGGCCACATGACTCCTTGGCGAAGAACTTCGTGATGCGCCACGCCGCGCGCACTACGCACGTGGTCTGGTCGAACACCACGACCGAACCCGACCCGAGCATCGAATGCTTCTCGGCGACCTCGTCTTGACCGAGCGGGACGTCCAGCAGATCCGGACCGAACCACGGGGCCGACGCGCCACCGGGCATGAACGCCTTGATGGTGTTGTTCCCGATGAGGCCACCGCCCAACGCCGGGTCGTAGATCAGGTCGCGAAAGGTGTTCTTCACCATCTCCACCTCGTAGACGCCCGGGTTCTTCACCCGACCCGCCAGCGCGAAGAGTCGCGTGCCGGTAGAGCGTCCCGCGCCGAGCGCCGCGAAGGCCGCCCCGCCATTCAAGATGATCCAGGGAATGTTCGACATAGTCTCGACGTTGTTCACCACCGTGGGCTCCCCGTAGAGTCCGTTGACCGCGGGGAAGAACGGCGGCTTGATGCGCGGAAAGCCCCGCTTGCCTTCGAGGGCCTCGAGCAGGGCGGTCTCGTCGCCGCAGATGTACGCGCCCGCGCCCGGGTGCACGACGATGTCGAGGGAGAACTTCGAGCCGAAGATCTTCGAGCCCAGCGCGCCGTGCTCGTAGGCGTCGTTGACGGCCTGTTGGACCCGTTCGAGGCCGAGCGCGAACTCACCGCGCACGAAGAAGAAGACCTGGTTGACCTGCAGGGCGTAGGCCGAGATGACGATGCCCTCAATGATCTGGTGGGGATCGCGCTCTAAGAGCAGGTGGTCCTTGAACGTGGCCGGCTCGGACTCGTCGCCGTTCACCACGAGATACGACAGCGCCGACTTGCGCAGCATCGACCACTTGCGCCCGGCGGGAAAGCCTGCGCCGCCGCGCCCGAGCAAAGACGCCTCGTCCACCTGCGCGGCGACCTCTTCGGGCAACATGCCCAGGGCCTTACGAAGTCCCTTGTAGCCGCCCGTCGCGAGAAACCGCTCCAGGGTGAACGAGTCGTCGTACTCGAGACGAGAGGTCACGATGCGCGGGGCGTTTAGGACCGCCATTAGGCCGATTTCTCCGCGCGCGCATCACGCGCGGCCTTGGCCTTGGCGCGTTCGGCGACGATCTCGGCCCTAGGAACGTGGAGCCCGCCGCTACGTCGAACGCGGATCAAGGTGCCCAGAGGAGGAATATCGTGATCGCGTTTTCCCGCTCGCAGTTCTTCCACCAGTGCGTCGAAGTTCTCGGGGGTGGTGGTACGAACGAAGCGGTGATTCACCTGTACGCACGGCGCGACGTCGCAGTCGGCCAGGCACTCGGTCTCTTCGAGGGTGAACAGCCCGTCGTCGGACGTGGCCCCCACGGCGCAGCCCAGGGTCGCACTCGCGTGCGCTAAGAGTTCCTCGCCCCCGGCCAAGAGGCACGCGATGTTGGTACAGACCCCCACCATGTACTTGCCCACCGGCTCGAGGTGAAACATGTCGTAGAAGAGTGCGGTGCCGCGCACGTCCGCGGGGGTCGTCGCGGTCAGGTCGGCGACCTCGGCGATGCCCTCGGCGCTGACGTACCCGTCTTGTTCTTGGGCGAGGTGCAAGAGCGGCAACATCGCCGAGCGCGGATGGGGGTAGAGCGCGACGAGCTCGTCGGCGCGTTGGCGGATGTCGACGCGAAAGTGACTCATCGGTCGACCTCGCCCATGATGGGGTCGACCGTCGAGATCACCGTGATGGCATCAGAGATCATCCCGCCGCGCATCAACAGCGGCACCGCCTGAAGGTTCACGAAGCTCGGCGCACGCACGTGCAAGCGGTAAGGCTTCGGTCCCCCGTCGGCGACGAGGTAACAACCGAGTTCCCCGCGCGGGGACTCGATGGCGCTGTAGACCTCGCCGGCCGGCACGTGAAAGCCCTCGGTGAAGAGCTTGAAGTGATGGATCAACGCTTCCATCGACTCGTCGATGCGCGCACGCGGCGGCGGGGTGACCTTGGGGTCTTGGCTGCGGTAATCGCCGCTCGGCATCCTTTCCAGGCACTGGCGAATGATGCGCACCGATTCGCGGATCTCGTTCAGGCGAATCGCGTAGCGATCGAAGTTGTCGCCGTAGGTGCCCACGATCACGTCGAAGTCGACCTGGTCGTAGGCGAGGTAGGGCATCGTCCTTCGTAGGTCCCAGGCAACGCCCGTTGAGCGAAGGACGGGCCCGGTCACGCCCAGCGCCATCGCCTCTTCGGCGCTGATGGGCGCGACCCCGATCATGCGACCGCGAAAGATGGGCTGACCGGTCAAGAGTTCGTCGTACTCGAAGGTCCGCTCGTAGATCGTGTCGCAGATCACCAGCACGTCGTCTTCCCAGCCGTCAGGCAGGTCCGCCGCGACCCCGCCGGGACGCACGTAGTTCAGATTGAGTCGAAGCCCCGCTGTCTTTTCGAAGAAGGCCAGGATCAACTCGCGCTCTCGAAAGCCGTAGATCATCATCGACGTCGCGCCTAGGTCCATGCCGTTGGTGGCCATCCACACCAGGTGCGAGGCGACGCGATTGAGTTCGGCCATCAACATACGAATCCACACCGCGCGCTCGGGCACTTCAATGGCCAGCAATTTCTCGACGGCCATTGAGTAGCCGAGTTCATTGCCGATCGGACTGAGGTAGTCCATACGCGTCACGTTCGTGCCGCCCTGGACGTAACTCAACACCTCGCCGGTCTTTTCCATCCCGGTGTGCAGATAACCAATGACCGGCTTCGTGCGCAGCACGAATTCGCCGTCGAGCTCGAGCATGAGGCGAAGTACCCCGTGGGTCGAAGGGTGCGCCGGACCCATGTTGATGATCATCGTTTCGTCGTCGCGCCGTTCGAAGTCCACGTCGTTGGGGTCGAGGGTGAGACCACTTTGGCGCAGCACCGCACCGACCTCGCGACCGAGTTCGTCTTTCGTGGTCGACCTTCTCGATTGGAGACCTTGCGCACCCTCGGAGGTCTCGGCCGCCAAGACGTCAATACGTTCAGCGACGCGTACGGTGGGATCGCTCATCTGGGACCTGGTGCTTCCTTGAACTGCACGGGCACCTTACCGACGGCGTAGTCCTTGCGCAAGGGGTGTCCCTCCCACTCCTCGGGCATCAAGATCCGCGTCAAGTCCGGATGATCAGTGAACAATACACCGAAGAGATCGAAGGCCTCGCGCTCCATGGCCTCGGTGCCGGGATAGAGGCTGAACAACGAGGTGACCTCGGGTTCCACGTCCCCGGCCTGTACGCGCACGCGCGCGCGCAGGCGCTTGGACAGGCTGAGCAGATTCACCACGACCTCGAAGCGCGTGCCCTCGACACCCTCGGGTAAGGGGCGATTCAAATGTTCGAGGTAGTCCACGGCGCACAGATCGACGCACATCTCGTAGCCGTCGTCTTTGAAACCGCGCACCAACGCCACGTACTGCGCGCGCGTCGGAAAACATCCGACGTCGCTCGCCAGCGCGTCAGCGGTCACCACGCCCGGGGGGGCCGTCGGAGGCAAGGGGATCACTTCGGCGTGCCCATCCTCACCGCGACGGGAACTTCGGGCGTCCAGACGTTGGACTGGTCTTCGACGTGCGTGGGACGACCCTCACGGCGGCGCTTTAGGATCTCGCCCGTGCGAATCTGCTCGTGGAGGGTCAAGATGGCGTGCATCAGCGTCTCGGGGCTTGGCGGACAGCCCGGCGCGTAGACGTCGACGGGCACGATCTGGTCGACGCCCTGGACGATGGCGTAGTTGTTGAACATTCCCCCCGACGAGGCGCACACCCCCATCGAAATGACCCACTTGGGCTCCATCATCTGGTCGTAGACCTGGCGCAGGACCGGCGCCATTTTCTGTGAGACCCGCCCGGCCACGATCATCAGGTCGGCCTGGCGCGGCGAGTTGCGAAAGACCTCCATGCCGTAACGCGAAAGGTCGTAGTCGGCCGCCCCGGCCGCCATCATCTCGATGGCGCAACACGCGAGACCGAACGTCGCGGGCCACACCGATGCGCGCCGTGCCCAGCGCACCAGATCTTCGACCTGGCCGGTGAGAAAGTTGTGGTGCAGATCCTCGAGGGCCACTACGGCGCCTGCTCAGGGTCGGCGCCGATGCGAAGAATCGTGGAAGAACTGGTGCGCGAGGGCATGCCCGGCACGAGATGCTTGACCGGTCCCCAGGTGAGGGCGCCTTCACTCACCAAAAAGAGCAGCGCGCCAAAGACCGTGACCGAAAAGATCAGTATTTCAATGAGCCCAAAGCGGCCGAGTTGGCGAAAGACGACCGCGAAGGGGTACATGAAGACCACTTCGATGTCNNAAGATCACAAAGATCATCGCGACGAGGTAAAAACGCACGGGAAAGCGCTGGGGCGGTTCGATTTCTGGGACGATCCCGCACTCGTAGGGCGCCAACTTCGCATCCGTGGGACGTTTGTGCGGGGCGAGTTTGGCCGAAGCAACCAACGAACCCGACGCGAACAAAACTCCGAGAATGAGAAGCCCAAGTATTGATAAGTACTGGTCCACGCTCATCATTTCTACCAGACGACGCCGGGCCCTCTGGCCGGTTCGGACCGTTGTCGCACGACGTAGGCTTGGCGGGTGAAAAGCCTCGACGAAGTGGTCGCCACTAAGACGATCTACGACGTGGTGATCGTCGGCGGCGGCCCCAGCGGCTCGGCGTGCGCCTACTGGCTGGCCCAGGCGGGCTGGTCGGTCTGCGTGATTGAAAAGAAGCACTTCCCCCGAGAGAAGACCTGTGGCGATGGACTCACGCCGCGCTCGGTCCATCAGTTGAACGAGATGGGACTCGAGGGCATCGTGGCCGCGAACGGCCACAAATACAAGGGNNGATGAACTGGCCCGAGCACCCGGTGTTCCCGAACTACGGCTACACCATCACGCGCTTTAACCTCGACGGGCTGGTCGCCGAGCACGCGGAGAAATACGGCGCCGACGTCGTCAACGGCGTCGAGGCGCTCGATCTCTTGGAAGTCACACCCACCGAGCGGGGGCTCTGCGGCGCCGCCGGGGTCGTCGTGAAGGATAAGGACACCGGCGCCTCGGCCGAGATTCGCGGACGCTACCTCGTGGTCGGTGACGGACAGAACTCGCGCTTGGGGCGAGAGCTAGGTGTCACGCGCAATCGCGACTGGCCAATGGGCATGGCGCTGCGCGGGTACTACACCAGTGACCGGTCCGATGAGCCATGGATCGATTCGCACTTAGACATCCGCGACACCAACGGCAAGGTCGTGCCCGGGTACGGGTGGATCTTTCCCTTGGGGGATGGACGAGTGAACGTCGGGGTCGGACTGCTCTCCAACAGTGGCGCCGGCAAAGGCGTGAACACGACCAAACTCCAGGAGTACTTCGTCGCCCAGGCCGGTGAGGCGTGGGGCCTCAACGAGAAGACCTGCCTCGGACCGCCGACCGGCGGGCGACTGCCGATGGGTCTTTCGATCGGACCCCGGGTCGGACCAAACACGCTCACCATCGGTGACGCCACGGGCATGGTCAATCCCTTTAACGGCGAAGGCATCGCGTACGGCTATGAGTCGGGTCGCCTCGCCGCGGGCGTGCTCGGCGAGGCACTGCTCGCCAACGACCCCTCGGCCCTGTCGCTCTATGAGGAACGGCTCGAGGCGGCCTACGGCGACTACTTCAAGGTGGCGCGCGCGTTCGTGCGCGTCATCTCCGAGCCCAAGATCCTCTCAGTGTGCGTGGGCACCGGTCTTCGGGTGGCGCCGCTGATGAAAGAGTTACTCACGATCATGGCCAACCTGATGAGTAACGACGCAAAGGGGCCGGCCGAACTGGGGTACCGCGCCCTACGACGCCTCGCGAACGTTGTGCCCGAGCAGGCCTATGAGTTGCTGCTCAAAGAGTCCCACGCCTAGCGCGACGAGGAAGTGTCGCCTTACGCAGCGGCCCACAAGAGTGCGGCGGCCCCGCGGTTCAGCGGATCCATCAAGAGATGATGGCTCAGCGCAGCTCGTTGATGCGGATCAGATTGCCTGCGGGATCGCGGAAGGCGCAGTCGCGAACCCCGTAGGGCTGCTCGGTCGGCTCTTGAGCCACGTCGGCGCCACTGGCCTGCAGTCGCGCGAAGACGCCTTCGAGGTCCGCGGTGGCCAGGATGATGCGGGCGTAGCTGCCCTTGGTCATCATCTCGGCGATGGTGCGGCGCTCGTCGTCGGTGACGCCGGGGTCAACGGCCGGCGGCTCTAGGACAATGGACGTATCGGGTTGGTCGGCGGGCCCGACCGTGATCCAACGCATCCCGCCGTAGCCGACGTCATTGCGGACCTCGAAGCCGAGGGTGTCGCGGTAGAAGGCCAGGGAGGCGTCGGGGTCGTTATGAGGGAGGAAAGTCGAGTGAATGGTGAGGTTCATGGCGATCACTCTAGGTGCGGATAATGACCGACGCTTCTCGATTCCTGATCGGTCGGGTGACCTGTTTCGCCACGCACGACGGCATCCCCACGGTCTCGCGCGCCGCGTTGACCCGATAGGTGCTGGGTGACATTCCGACCAGGTCGCTAAAGCGACTGCTGAAGGAGCCCAACGACGAGTAGCCGACCGCGAAACAGACCTCGGTGACGCTAAGGTCGCCACGGCGTAGCAGCGCCATCGCGCGCTCGATGCGCCGCGTCATCAGGTAGCCGTACGGCGACTCGCCGTAGGCGCGCCGGAACTCACGGCTGAGGTGACCGTCCGACATGTGCGCGCCGCGCGCGAGCGCCCTGACGTCCAACGGCTGCGCGTACTCGCGGTCGATCCGGTCGCGGACGCGGCGCAGCCATGCGAGGTCGCTCAGGTGACGTGCCGCGGCGGGTGTGCTGCGCTGGCTCACCAACTCTGCAGACACGTCCTAGGCGACCTTCGACGTCGACGAGGTCATTCGCGAGAGCAGCGTGTTGACAAGACTCGACAGGAAACTCTGCGCCTTGGTGAACGATCCCACGAGCGCGCTCAAGGTCACCTCGTAGTGGCCGTTGGTCATGACGGCCACGACGAGTTGCAACTTGCTCGTCACCCCGGGCACCGAGAGCGCCACCACCCCACCGCGCGACCATACGTGGAGAAAGGTCGTCGGGCGCCAGTTCGTGGCGACGTTCCCCGTGGAGTTCGACAACCCATAGCCCGAGAGGATGATCGCCGCACTCGACGAAGCGAAACATGACCCGAAGTTCGTCTTCGCCATCTCGACGGTGTCGCGGCTCACCATGGACGTCGTGCGGTAATACTGCGCCGTGGTGGCCAACTCGATCCCGCCCAGTGAGTTCGAGTTAAAGATTGGCGAGGAGACCTGATCGTCAGGCACCTGGCCAGCCGCGCCATACACGCGGTCCTTCTGGTTGGAAACGCCCAGGCAGCTCTGAAAGAGGGCCGCGGCCTTGTCGAAACTCGAGTTCTTCGGCGGCGCGGTCGTCGTGGTGGAGGTGAAGACCTCGCCCGCGGGCGGCACGAGATACGAAAGTATCGAGGTCGACGAGGTGTACCAACCACTCGGCAGGTCGTTCAGGGTAAGATTCACCGACTTGACGTCGGCCAACTCGGTTGCGTTGGGGTTACCTCGAGTGAACCAGGCGGCGATGCCACCGGCGAATGAGGCCAACACCACCGCCCCCACGACCACGAAGACCCCCATCCGGCGCCGTCGATGGGTGACGAGCCCGCCGTGTTCGAGTACTACGGTACGCATCGCCTCAAAGTCGCTGAGTTGACGATGACGCCAGCAGTAGCGAACGTCCCCGACCGTCGCGAAAAGGGCCATCTGGCTCGAGAATCGAACGAGCTCGATGTTCGTCAGTTCGCTCCAGGGGGTCTGCCAGGCCACGGGCGGAATGCCGGCCAGTTGGGTCAGCGTCGTCTCGTCGATCAACAGCGCCACCGGCGAGGTGGGACCGTTCGGCACGAAGCTGGGCCGCACCGACCAGTCCTCACTGCGCAAGTTCGTCACTTGGTTACCGCCTTGGCGGCCTCCGCGGCGATACTCACCGTTCGTTCGAGGTCCTCGCGGGTGTGCGCCAGTGAGACGAAGAGAATCTCATAGGCGCCCGGGGCGAGGGCCACGCCGCGCTCAAGCATGGCGTGAAAGAACGGGGCGTAGAGACCGTTCTCGCACAGCACCCTGGCTTCGTCGAAGTTCGTGGGGGCGGTCACTTCGTCGCGGGCGAGGTAGAGACCCATGAGGGCTCCGACGCTGGGCGTGAGCGCAAAAAGTCCGGCGTCGCGAATCGCGCCTTGGAGTTCGCTGGCGAAGTTGGTGACCCGTTCGCTCAGTATCGCCAGGTCGTCGGGCTTGACGTTGTTGAGTACCGCCAAGCCCGCGGCGGTGGCCAGAGGATTACCCGAGAGTGTGCCCGCTTGGTAGACGGGGCCTTCGGGCGCGAGCGAGGCGAGAATCGCCCGTGATCCGCCAAAGGCGCCCACGGGCAGTCCCCCACCGATGACCTTGCCGAAACACCACAGGTCCGGCGTCACGTGAAAGTACTCTTCGGCGCCCCCTAGGGCCAAGCGAAAGCCCGTGATGACCTCATCAAAGATCAACAGCGCGCCCACTCGGTCGCACTCCTGGCGAAGTCCCACTAAGAACCCTTCGCGCGGGGCCACGAGGTTCATATTCGCGGCGACCGGTTCGACGAGCACCGCGGCGACCGTCTCGTCCAATGTCGGCACTTCGTTATAGGGAGCAACGAAGGTGTCCTGCACCGCGCCGGCGGTGACCCCGGCCGAGCCCGGCAGACCCATCTGTGCGACACCACTACCCCCCGCCACGAGGAGTGCGTCGCTGTGACCGTGATAACAGCCCTCGAACTTGATGATCTTGTCGCGACCCGTCTGACCCCGGGCGAGGCGTACCGCGCTCATCACCGCTTCGGTGCCCGAAGAGACGAAGCGAACCTGTTCGAGTCCCCTTACGCGAGCGGTCATGGCCTCGGCGAGGACGACCTCCCCCGGCGTCGGCGCGCCGAACGTCGTGCCCTTGGTGGCCGCTTGTTGCAGTACGCCAACGACGAGCGGGTGCGCGTGGCCGAGCAATGACGCGCCGTAGGACTGCACGTAGTCGAGGTAGCGCGTGCCCTCGACGTCGTCGACGTAGGCGCCCTCGCCTCGAGTGATAGTTAACGGCGTGCCACCGACCGAGCGAAACGATCGAACCGGTGAGTCGACGCCGCCGGGGATCACGACCTGGGCTCGATCGAACCACCCCTTGTTAGAGGTCAACGACCCAGCTCCTCGGCGAGCTCTCGAGCGAAGTACGTCAAGACGAAGTCCGCGCCCGCGCGCCGAACGGCGGTCAACTGTTCTATCGCCACGGCGGTGCCATCGATCCAGCCGTTCGCCGCCGCCGCCTTGACCATGGCGTACTCGCCGCTGACGTGATAAGCGCACAGCGGCACGTCGAGTTCGCGGCGTAAGTCACTCACGACGTCAAGATTGGTCATGGCCGGTTTCACCATGACGATATCGGCCCCCTCTTCAACGTCGGCGCGCGCTTCCAGCATCGCTTCGCGGCGATTGCTCGAGTCTTGTTGATAGGCCTTGCGATCGCCGCCGCCGGCGATCGCAACTCCCACCGCCTCGCGAAAGGGGCCGTAAAGTGCGCTCGCGTACTTCGCCGCGTAGGCGAGGATGATCGTCTCGTCGTAGCCGGCGCCGTCAAGGGCGCGTCGTATCGCGCCGACTTGACCGTCCATCATGCCGCTCGGCGCGACGACGGCGGCACCCGCTTCGACTTGGGCTAGGGCGATGCGCGCGTAATGCTCAATCGTGGCGTCGTTGTCCACGGTGCCGTCGCGCTTCAGCACCCCGCAGTGGCCGTGCGTCGTGTACTCATCGAGACAGAGATCGGCCATCAACACGACGTCGTCACCGAATTCATTGCGCAAAGTACGCAGCGCCACCTGGCTAATCCCCTGGGGGTCCCAAGCGCCACTGCCGGTCTCGTCCTTCTTCTCGGGCACGCCAAAGAGGATGACCCCGCTCACCCCCACACTGTGCAGGGCTTTCACTTCGTCAGTGAGAGAAGTCAGCGTGTGTTGAAAATGGCCGGGCAGTGAGGAAATGGGCCGAGGTTCGCTCAGACCCTCGCCCACGAAGAGCGGCGCGACAAAGTCACTGGGCGAGAGCGTCGTCTCGGCGACGAGGCGGCGAATCGCCGCCGTGCGGCGAAGACGGCGAGGGCGCTGGGCGGGAAACACGAGTCCAGCCTATTGCGCGCTTCATGAGACCTCGCCAGCGCGCGATTAAAGAGCGCGTAAGTATTCGCGCAGCGACGGTCCCCAACCTTCGATCACCCGTTCATGATCTCGACGCACTACGGCGGCGGTCGTCACGCCCGGAACCACCACCCACGAATCGGGACCGACGATGGACTTCGCGACGAACCATGCTGAGGGTGCCCCGATGAACACGACGTCGCTGTCACGTAGCGCTTTCCGCTCGTCGTCGCTGAGCACCGCGGGAACCGTCTCGTAACAAGTAAGTGTCGTGACCGAGAGACCTCGCGCTCGAAGGGTGGTCGCGAGTTCTGGGCGCATCGAGGCGGCGCCGAGGAGCAGCACCGGACCCTCACGGATTTGTGGCGCGAGATCCTCCGCTCGCGCGTCGCCGACCACGTCAACCTCGACGTCTTCACTTTCCAGCGCTCGCGCCGTGGCCGAACCGACACTGAGGACCGAACCGCCCTCGACGAGAGCCCCTCGAGCTAGTGCGACGTAGAGCGCGGTTCGAGCACTCGTCACCACCAGCGCTCGAAAAGATCCGAAGAACTCGCTCGCGTGAAGAGCTCTCTGTACCTCGTCGGCGTCGAGGTAGCGCGTCGTCGTCAAGGGCACTTCAGTAACGACGGCGTCGTCGGGCAACCACTCAACGAGCGAGCCATTCAATCCCCGGTCACGCGTCAGCACGACTCGCACGAATTAGGCCTTCCAGCCGAGTAGGGCGCCCCCACCCATGTTGTCTCGCAGGAGACGAGCGAGGTCCGTGCCCAGTTCCCACGCATCGCCACTGGTGAGTTCGGCGCGCACGCTCTGGGTGCCGTTGGTAGAAATCATCACGCCGCGAAGCGTCAGGCTCTCACCGTGTGACTCGGCGTTGGCGCCAGCGGGAATCGAGCAACCCGCCCCGAGTTCACTTAGGAAGGCGCGCTCCGCGAGCACCTCACGCAGGGCTGGCTCGTGGTTGATGCTCAGTAGTGCGTCGCGCGCAGCGACGTCGTCGGTCCTCGCCTCGAGGGCGAGCGCGCCTTGCGCCACTTGGGGAACGAACCACATCGGATCGAGCCGCTCGCTCACGAGTCGCTCTTCGCCAAGCCGTTCGAGGGCAGCCTTCGCCGCGACGATGGCGTCCACGCCGTTCTGGCCCGCGGCGGCCAAGCGGGTGGCCATGTTCCCTCTCAGCGCCACCACTTGAAGGTCCGGTCGACGCTCGAGCAGCAGCGCCTTTCGTCGAGGCGAACCCGTCGCGACCGTGGCGCCAGGACCAAGTCCGGCGAGCGAGCGCCCGACGAGCACGTCGGCGGGGTCGAGGCGTTCGGGCACGCTCACCAGCGTGAGACCTTCGGACGTCGTGCTCGGTAGGTCCTTCGCGCTATGTATCGCGACGTCGGCCCGGCCGTCGAGGAGCGCCCGTTGGATCTCGACGGTGAAAACGCCTTGGCCGGCGATCGTGGCGAGCTCGACGTCGACGTTGCGGTCGCCCTTGGTGTTGATGAGGACGAGCTCACTCTCGACACCCTTCTCGGCCAGACGTCTTTGAACGTAACGGGCCTGCACGAGCGCCAGGGGCGACTGACGAGTCGCCAGGCGAAGGTTCATAGATCAAAGAGGTTGCGCGTCGCCTCGTTGAGTCGGGTACCTTGATCGGTCCCGGCGGCCTCTTTCAAGGCGACAGTCGGGCGATGCGCAATCTTGGCGACGACCGATCGAACGAGCGAGGTCACCGTCGCACGTTGCGCGGGAGTCAATCCCTCGAGGTCGTGATCACGCCGAGCGAGCTCACTCGTGACCAGCCCGTCGAAATGCTCGCGCAGTTCGCGAACAATGATTGCCGCGCCGCGAGCACGCTGATCGGCGAGGAACTTCTCAACGTCTTCAGCGACGATGCGCTCCGCGGCGTCGATCGAATCACGACGATCACCCAACGTGCGCTCGACGCGACTGTGTAGGTCGCCAATGTCAATCCGACGCACGTTGGCGAGATCGCTCACGTCGCTGGCGACCGCGCGGGGTACCCCGAGATCGACGATCAGGACCTCACCCTGGCACTCGACGAAGTGTTCACGAGAAAGAACCGGCGCGGAGACCTCCAACGCGCTCACCACGAGGCGAACGCCGCCCAGGTGTTCGTGCGCGTGCTCGAGTGAGTCGACCGTGACGCGCTCATCATGTACGTCGCGTTGCAGCGCCACCGCGCGCTCAAGCGTGCGATTGAATATCGTCAGCTTGGCCAACGGTGACGACGAGGCGAGCAAGCTCTTCACCACACCCCCGGCCATCTGACCGGCGCCGAGGACGACCACGTGGGCGCCCGTCAATTCAGTGCCGAGTTCGTCGATGGCGGCCGACGCGGCGGCGTGGGCGAAACTCGTGGTGCCTCTGGAGATCGTCGTTTCGGAACGAACGCGCCGTCCCGAAGCGATAGCGCGTTGAAAGATGTCGGTGACCTCGGTGCCGGCACTGTGCTCTTCGATCGCGAGCTCCAACGCGCGGCGCAGCTGACCCAGGATCTCGAACTCGCCGGGCACGACGGACTTCAGTCCCGCCGCCACGCTAAAGAGATGGCTCGCGACGTCGTGCTCGAAGTTGACCGTCAGGTGATCTTCGAACTCACTGGCGCGGAGGCCGGTCGCTTCGGCCAGAGTCTCGGTGATCTCGTCGATGGCGCCGTGGAAACGGTCAATGACCGCGACGACCTCGGTGCGCAGACACGTGGACACGAAGACGGCCTCGTGGATGTTGCGATGACTCACGAGCGTGCGCAACATTTTGGCCCACTCGTGCTCGGGCAGCGTGGCGCGTTCGAGTAGATCGAGCGAGGCGTGCTCGTGGTCGATGCCTACCGAAATCAGTGCCACTGCGCCTCCGAGTTCCTAGTCATGTTAGGACCCGCTCAACACGTTGGTACCCGCAATGCCGAGCGAGTGAAGAACGCCCCCGCCCAGGGGGCCCGTGCCGTTATTGAGGTGGTACATCAGGATCTGCAGCTCGATGGAAAAGTCCACGTAGTGCACTGCCGTGCCGAGGGGCACCGTGACGACCTGGGGCGAGAAGTTGAGGATTGCGTGAATCCCCGCCTCGACCAACCGGTCGGCGACGCCTTGGGCGGCGCTCGCCGGGGTGCAGATGACGCCCACCGTCGCCGGGAGGATCGGTTGGCAAAGATCGCGCACGACGTGACCGGCCACCTCGTGGCCGATCACCGAGGGATCGTTGTCGTACACCGCGACCAGTCGAGCGCCGCGGATCAAGAAGTTCGACGAGTTCACCAAGGCCCGTCCGAGGTTGCCAATGCCCACCACCACCACGTCGTAGTGACGATCGTGCCCGAGGGCCTCGGCGATGCGCTCGCTCAAGACCCCCACGTCATAGCCCGCGCCCCGGGTGCCAAAAGACCCCAGTCCCGCCAAGTCGCGGCGCACCGTGGTCGCCGTGACCCCCGCCAGCTCGCCGATCTGTTGGGAGTCAATGCGCTTCTGGCCCCGGTGCGACCAGCCCTCGGCGATGCGCTGATAGACGGGCAGACGCGCGATAGTGGGTTCGGAGAGCTTTTTGGAGCGAAGACGCGGCGTCGCCATGCTGTAACGCTACTTGAGGTAGTGCTAACGCCCCAGTTGTCGGCTGCGCTCGGCCGCGGAGGCAACCGCGTCTAAGAACGCCGCGCGAACGGCGCGATTTTCCAACACGCGCAGCCCCGCCGCGGTCGCGCCCCCGGGCGAAGTGACCTGAGCGCGCAACTCTTCGGGCGACTCGCCCGTCTCACTCAGTAACGCCGCGGAACCTTCGAACGTGGCGACGACGAGTTGACGCGACACCTCTCGCGAGAGTCCCTGGTGTACGCCGGCTTCTATCAAGGCCTCGATGACGAGATAGAGGTACGCCGGCATCGATCCCGAGAGACCGGTCACCACGTCGAGGTGGCGCTCCGTGACACGCACGACGAGGCCCACCGAACCGAGGATGGACTGCGCCCAGTCAAGGTCCTCGCTCGTGACGTTCGACCCGCCGGCGATCGCGCTCGCACCCTTACCGACCAGCACCGGCGTGTTGGGCATCGAACGTATGACGGCGGCCGGTCCGGGAAAGACCGCTTCCAGGCGCGCCGTGGACATCCCGGCGACGACCGAGAGCATCCGAGTCACGCCCGAAGCCCCCACGGCGCGCGCCGCGTTCTCGGCGTGGTCGGGCTTGACACTGAGCACGGCGCCGGTCTTCGCGTCGACGTCTTGGGGATCAATCGCCGCCATGACGGAAACCCCGGGCAGTCGCGCTTCCAAGACGGCGCGCTGCTCAGGCAAACTCTCAATGAGGGCGAGCTCACTGGCTTGGCACCACTTCGCCTTCAAGAGTCCCTCGGCCAAGGCCGAGCCCATGCGACCACCGCCGACGATGATGAGGGTAAAAGCCACGTCCCAACGCTACAAGGTGGCTCAGCGGGCCTTTCGGCGTCGGTACATCGAGCCAAGTCCCATCGACATCGCGGTGGGAAAGATCTCGTCGACGTAGTGCACCGTCGCACCGACGAGCTCGTCGAGTCGTTCGACGGTGAGCTCTTGGATCGGTATCTGGGTGACGAGGTAGATCCCCGCTTCGGGTCCGATCGCCAGGTGCAGCTCACGCAGTTCGTGGTTCTTCACTAACAGGTACCGGTAGAGCTCTTCGCGCTTCTCCTCGGGCGCGGGCATGAGTTCGGTCTCCACGTGCACGCTGCGCTGACGCAAAGAGAGCCAGATCGTGATGACGTCCTTCTCGTCGCCCTTGAGACGGATGAGCCAGTGATAGTGACCTTTGTCGTCGGGCAACTCTTGGTGCTCGATGTGCCCGACGAAGGAACTGGCGTGCCACAACGCGGCCCACCGCTGGAGTGTCTCGTCAAGACGCGTGGCCGCGTCGGCGTCGCCCAGTGGTGCGCGCGTCACTTAACAGCGAACGAGACTCTCGGAGGCGAGCTGATCGAGCAACGCCGCCAGAGATTCGGCCGCTCGGCGCCAGGTGTAGCGCCGGGCCCGCAGCACCGCTGCGTTCGAAAGGGCCATGGCGCGGTCCGCGTCAAGGGCGAGTTCCACGACGTCAGCCCAGTGCGACGCGTCGCGCTCGCTTACGAGATAGCCGGTGACGCCGGAATCGACGAGCGTCGTCAATCCCCCGACGTCGCTCGCCACGACCGGCGTGCCACAGGCCGAGGACTCTAGGGCGACGAGACCAAAACTCTCGGCGCGTGAGGGCACCAGCGTGACGTCGGCGGCGCGCATCCATGACGAGAGCAGTTGGTGGGCCTGGGGCGCGACGAAGTTGACTTGATCGATCACGCCCGCCGCGGCGACGCGACGGTGCAGCCGCTCCAAGGTGGCCCGGCCGTCGGGACCCGAAGGTCCGCCCACGATGGCGAGCGTGGCGTGGCGACCCCGTTGTCGAAGTTCGATCAAGGTCTCGAGCGCCAGGTCCACACCCTTTAGTTCCTGCAGGCGTCCCACGAAGAGCAGCATGACGGCGTCACTGTCGAGTCCCAACGCCCGGCGCGCCTGGGGTCGATAGCCCGGCGAGAAGAAGGCGTGCTCGACTCCAAGGGGCACCACGTGCACCCGCGAGGGTTCGGCATGGTAGAGAGTGACGAATTGGGCGGCCTCAACGTCGCAACTGGCGAGCACGGCGTCGGCGCAGGCCACGATCGCCGCCTCTTGGAAGGCGCGATCGTCCGACTCGGCCTCGAAGGTGTCGGCCTTTACCCGCTCCAGCGTGTGGAAGGTCATGATGAGCGGGATGTTCAACTCGTGCTTCAGGCGGTGCCCGACGAGGCCGCTCAACCAGTAGTTGGCGTGAATCGCGTCGGGCGAGCCCGAACAACGAAAAAGGGTCTTCACGGTGTCGGTGAACTCACCCACGTAGTCGGCCAGTTCGGGGCGGTCCAATGCACGAGCCGGACCGGCGGTGACGTAGTGGACCCGAAAACCCGGCTCCACGAACTCAACGTCGCGCACTTGGGTGTTGTCGCGCCGGGTGTAGACGTCGACCTCGTGACCGAGGCGCGCCAGGGCGCTGGAGAGCTCGCGGACGTAGACGTTCATCCCTCCGCCGTCGCCCGTGCCCGGCTGGGCCAAGGGCGAGGTGTGATACGAGAGAACGGCGAGGCGGGCCACCACCGAATCCTACCGGGCAACGTTTCCCTGGATTCCGGGCAGGTATCCCGCCGCCACCAGGAAAAAGGAGTCTGCATGAGCGACCACGCACCGTGCCCTATTAATAGGGCACCACAGCTCAGCGAATCGGCGAGAAGACGATGTAGGCGACGTCACGGGCGCGCACCAGCCCAAAATCACGCGAATCGGTCGAGGCGGTCGCGTTGTCACCACGTAGATCCAAGAGCGATCCGACCCGGGCAACGCAGCGCTTTAAGAGCCAGCGCGAGGGATTTCTGGGGTCCCGCACCACGACCACGTCGCCCTTTCTCACCCTTCGCCAGCGCCGCAAGGCCGTCAAGCGCTCACCGGGCAGATACGTGGGCGCCATCGAGGAGCCCTCGACGGTCACGCGCCGCACGAAGAACTCGAGGATCCGGACCACGGCGAAACGATATCCCACAGCGGTGACTAGCCTGCGGGTTGACGGTACGATTGTCTCTGGCTAAACGCTCATTGAAAGGTTCCATCATGACCCTGCTGAACCGCCTCAACGCTCTCCTCGACGCTTCGACGACCTCGCTCGTTGTGTCGGCTCACTGCGACCTGCCCTGTGGCGTGTACGACCCGGCGCAGGCGCGCATCGAAGCCCAGTCGGTCAAGGGCTGCATGGAGAAGTTCAACGCCTCAAGCGACGAGAACTTCAAGGTGCGCGCCACCTTCATCAAAGAGGAGCGCTGCGAGCTCGTGAAGCACCACCTCTGGGTGCTGTGGACCGACTACTTCAAGGTCGAGCACTTAAAGGCGTTCCCGAACCTGCACGACCTCTTTTGGATGGCCACCAAGACCGCCGGCGACGCGAAGAAGAGCAACGACGTCATCATCGCCGACCGACTGTTGAGCGAGATCGACGACATCGCCGAGATCTTCTGGGCCACCAAGAAGTAGCCCTCGCAAAGATGACAAAACCCGGTGGCCGAGGCCACCGGGTTTTGTCGTTCTAGGGCCTAGGCCAGTTCGGGGTGGGCCCGGCAGTGGGCCAACAGAGGATTCGCCTCGAGGTCGCCGTCGTCGATGGGCGTCGAACAGACCTGGCAGACCCGGTAGGTGCCCAGGCGTAGCCGCTCGAGGGCTCGGTCCACGTCGTTCAACGTGGACTCGATGGCGGTCACGCTCTCATTGGTGAACTCCGGCACGGGGGAAGCCTACCGTCGTTCGCGCCGCTACTTCGTGACCGACGTGCCCGTCGAACCCTCGAGGAGTCCGGCGACGTCATCGAGTGACCCGATGCTCGCGCGTCGACCCGTCGCTTCCACGAATCGACAGGCGGCCTCGACTTTGGGGCCCATCGAGCCCGCCGCAAACGAGTGCGCGCGCAACTCCTCGACGCGCGTCGAGCGAAGCAGTCGCTCGCTGGGCCGACCGTAATCCTCGAACACGCCACCCACGTCGGTGAGAAAGAGCACCACGTCGGCGTCGACGAGACGGGCCAACAGCGACGTCGCGAGATCCTTGTCGATGACGGCCTCTACGCCGAGAAGCTTCCCCTGTTGGTCGCGCACGACCGGTACGCCTCCACCCCCGACGCAGACCACGATCGTGCCCGCGTGCACCAACGATTCGATCGTCGCGTGTTCAACCACCTCGAGTGGTTCGGGCGAGGCCACCACACGGCGCCAGAGGGGCCCGTCTTGGCGGATCGTCCACTGCCCGGCCATGGCCCGGCGCCGGGCCTCGTCTTCTTCGTAACCGCGACCCACGAACTTCGTCGGATGGCGAAAACCCGGATCGTCCGGGCCCACGACCGTTTGGGTCACCAGGGCGACGGCGTCGCGCGACGGCACGGCGTTGTTCAGCGCCTGCACCAGCCAGTAGCCGATCATGCCCTGGGTCTGCGCGCCCAGCGCGTCAAAGGGAAAGGGGCGCTCGAGCGTCGTGTCACTGGCACTCTCTAGAGCGAGCAGCCCCACCTGGGGGCCGTTACCGTGCGTGACGATGAGCTCGTTCCCACTCGCGAGTTGGGCCAGTTGAGCAACGGCGTCGACGACGTGGTGCTGTTGGATCTGCGCACCCGGACGCTCGCCACGCTGTAGCAAGGCGTTGCCGCCGAGCGCGGCGACGATGAGCATCTCAGGCTCCGACCATCGTGGCGATCATGAGGGCCTTTATCGTGTGGAGACGATTCTCCGCTTGATCGAAGACGATCGAGGCCGGTGACTCAAAGACTTCCTCGGTGATCTCCAGGGCGTCCACGTGATAGCTCGCGGCGAGTTGCTTGCCGACGTCGGTGTCGGCGTTGTGCAAGGCCGGCAGACAGTGCAGCACCTTCACGTCGGGATTGCGCGTCAAGGCGAGCAGCGCCGCGTTGATCTGGTAGGGAAAGAGCAAGCGTATTCGTTCGCCCCAGGACTCATTCGGCTCGCCCATCGAGAGCCACACGTCGGTGTAGAGAAAGTCGGCCTTCGCGACGGCGTCGGCGAGCACGGACGTCACCGTTACGCGAGCGCCGGACTCCTTCGCCAAGTCCTCGGCGAGGCCGCGCACTTCGAAGGAGGGCTGCAGCGCCTCGGGCGCGCCGATGCGCACGTCGAGGCCCAACAGTGCCCCCACGACCAACAAGGAGTTTGCGGTGTTGTTCCTCGCGTCCCCGACGTAGCAGAGCGCCGTCTCTTCGAGAGGTCGGTCGCCGTGGTCGCGCATCGTCATGACGTCCGCGAGCAGTTGGGTGGGGTGCCATTGATCAGTGAGGCCGTTCCACACCGGTACGCTCGCGAACTTGGCGAGTTCATCGACCTCGCGCTGGGCGAAGCCGCGGTATTCGATGCCGTCAAACATGCGACTCAGCACGCGCGCAGTATCTTTGACCGACTCCTTGTACCCGAGTTGGGACTCACCCGGGCCCATGTAGGTGGCGTGCGCCCCTTGATCGTGGGCCGCGACCTCAAAGGCCGAGCGGGTGCGGGTGGAGGACTTCTCGAAGATCAACGCGACGTTCTTGCCTTCGAGCCGATACGGCTCCTGCCCGAGGCGCTTTTCGGAACGTAACGCCACGGCGAAGTCGACCAGGTCCAGAAACTCCCCTTTGCTCAGGTCCGCGTCTTGGACGAGGCTGCGCCCACGCAGACCACGTAGCGTCCCCGCCATCAGGCCACCGCGTCGCGCTCGATCGGACAGGTCATACAGCGCGGCCCCCCGCGACCACGGCCCAGTTCGCTCCCGGCGATCGAGACGACCTCGATGCCGTGACGGCGCAGCATCGTGTTCGTCGCGACGTTGCGGTCGTAACCCACGATGACCCCGGGCGACAGGGCCAGGAAGTTCGTGCCGTCGTCCCACTGCTCGCGCTCGGCGGCGCGCACGTCCTCATCGGTCGTGAGCACCGTGATTCGATCGACCTTCAAGACCTGGGCCAGGGCCTCCCATAGGTCCTCGTTCTGGCTCAACACCACCTCGCCCGGTCGCTCGCCCGTGTTCAAGGTCCAACTGCGCAGATTGCGGTCGAAGTAGGGGTAGAGCACGAACGTGGACTCATCGATCATCGTCATCACCGTGTCGAGGTGCATGAAGGCGTGGCTCTTGGGGAGTTCGACCGCGATCACGCGACTGGCCTGACCCGTTGCGAAGAGCCGCTGCGCGAGAATCTCCACCGCCACCGGTGTCGTGCGCTCGCCCATACCGATCATCACCGAGCCGTGACCGAGGACGTGCACGTCGCCACCTTCGAGGGTCAGGTGGTGGTCGGGGTTCTCCTCGTCGAGGTACGTCTCAAAAGCCTGGTCGGCAAAGAGCGGGTGGAAGCGATAGATCGCTCGAGTGTGCAGCGATTCACGCTGGCGCGCGGTCTTGGCCATGGGGTTGATGGTTACGCCGCCATAGATCCAACACGAGTTGTCGCGCTGAAAGAGGTGATTTGGCAGCGGCGCCAAGATGAAGTCGTCCGCGCGCAGCATCTCCCACGAGAGGCTCTTCGCACTGAGCGGGCGAAGATCGGCCTTTAAGACACCACCGATCAACAGCTCGGCCAACCCGGCACCGTCGAGGTCGTCGAACAGGTGACGAACCGGTGCGACCAGCGCGGGACCGAGATGTTGATCGGTGCAGAGACGATCGAGAACGTAGGCTCTGCCTTTGGTCGTCTCTAGTACTTCGCCTAAAAGATTGGCGAAGTAGTGAACTTTCACGCCTTTGTCGCGAAGGGCCTGGGCGAAGGCGTCGTGCTCCTCCTTGGCCTTCTTGGCCCAGAGCACGTCGTCGAAGAGCAGGCCCTCCACGTTCGAGGGTGTCAGGCGCGACAACTCCAGACCCGGTCGGTGCAGGACGACCTGACGTAGCGGGCCGACCTCGGATTCAACGTGCAGTCTCATGTACATCCTCTCAACGATCCGGGGCGACCTTTTGAACTACGTCTCGCTCACGGGTGACAACTCCTCGAAGGGCAGATCCACCGGCTCGATCGACTCACCCAATCGCTCACGCCGAGCGTTCAAAAAGGCGTAGAGCACGAGCCCGGCGAGCAACACCACCAGCGCCTGGTAGACGACCTGGTAGCCCGAGGCGAAGGTGACCCACATGGAAAAGAGCACACTCGCGCCCGCAATGGAGAGGTCACGGGCCAACTGCCAGCCCTGCACGCGGCGACGCCGCGACACCAAGTATGTCAACTGGGCGAGCGCCGAGAAGAAGTACGGGATCGCCACGGTCACCACCGAGAGATCAACCAAATAGGTAAAGACGGTCAGACCCGAGCTGGTCGAGTAGCGCCAGAGCATCAACAGTGACGGCAGGGCCGTGCCCACCAGGATGCCGAACCAGGCCGTGCCCCGACGGTCCTTCCACGCGAAGGGCCGGGGGAAGAGGTCGTCCTGGGCGATGGCGCGCGACGTCTCGGTCACGATCAACGTCCATCCATTCAGTGCGCCGATCCCCGAGATCACGGCCAGGGCCGCGATGAATCGTGGCGCCCACGAACTGTGGGGGAACATCGTGTGAAAGGCGTTCACGAAGGGCGAACCGGTGCCGATCAGCGTGTGGTGCGCCACCAGGCCCATCACGGCCGCCGTCACCAAGACGTAGAGCAGCGCGCTGGCGACCGTGCCGTACACCGAGGCCCGTCCGACGTTGATGCGAGGATCGCGCACGCGCTTGGCCGTCACGGCCGCGGCTTCGACGCCGATGAAGGAGAACAGCGCCACGCCCGCGGCGATGCCGATGCCGCTGTAGAGGCTGCCGCCCGAGGCGTTAAAGGGACCGAAGTGCGCGCTCTCGACGAAGAACCAGCCGGCGACGCCGACGAACAGTAGCGGCAAGAACTTCAGCACGACGCTCACGTTCTGGAACCACGCCATCTGGCGCACGCCAAAGAGGTTGATGGCCGCGGGGATCCACAACCCCACCATGGCGATGCCCCAGTTCTGCATGCCGCTCGGGTGAGTGAAGTTAAAGAGCGCGTCGACGTAGAACACCCACGACGACACGATCGCGGCGTTGCCAGCCCAGGACTGGATCCAGTAGCACCAGCCCACGAGGTAGCCCGCGAAGTCGCCGAACTCGTGACGCGAGTATGCGTAGAGTCCCCCGTCGCTGTTCGGAATTCTCTTGGTCAGCTGGCCGAACATCACCGCGAGCAGCATCGCGCCGACGGCGATGACGCCCAGCACGATGATGCTCATCGTGCCCGCGCCAGCCATGACGGCTGGCATGGTGAACACGCCGGTTCCCACGATGCTGCCGATGACGAGCGCCGTGGCTGACGTCAGACCTAACGAGTGGGCCTTTTGCGTATTTCGTTCCGACATGGTCGGCGCCGCTGGCGCCGGGTTTTTGGGCGGACGGTCACTCAGTGTCGTCATCACGACTCCTTCGAACGGCGAGTCCCCACCCGGCGTATCTCGCTCGACGCGACCGTAATTTCCTTTCTAATGCCGAGAAATGAGGCGTCAATAGGGTCTATGGTCCCAACTTTGCGTTCACGCGGCGCGGCGGTGATCAAGTTGTGATAACTCTGCAAAGAGGAATAACGAAGGAGAAAGAAGCGTCAATGGATCAACCCGGACGTGACGATCTCCTCGAATGGCGAGCGTCCAAGCCCGCGAACTTTTATACGGCCGTTCCCGGCCTCGCCTCGGCGCTCGCGTTGCGCATGAAAGATAATTTTTCGCCGTCACTGCGCGAACGACTGAGCACGTTTGGGTCCGACGTCGCCACCGTCATCGAACCGGCCGTGCAAATCCTGGAGCGAAACCGCGAATTCCCCAAACTCCGTCCCTACGACGAGTTCGGCCAGCTCGTTGAGGAGATCGAGTTTCACCCAGCCCACGACGAAGCGGCCCGGGTGGCGTGGGCGTCAGGCGTGCTCTCGACGCCACTCAACTTCGAAGGTGCCTTTGAAGTTGCCGGGCTGTTCTTTCTCCTCTCGCACGTAGGCGAGGGAGGCCAAGCCTGTCCGATCGTCTGCACGATTGGGCTGCGCCGAGCACTCGAGCACCGGGCTTCCCCTGCTCTGAAGGAACGCTACCTTGATGGCCTGACGAGCCCCGATGCGGCGCTCGCACTGCGAGGCTCGCAGTTCCTGACGGAAGTGCAAGGCGGTTCGGACGTGGGCGCCAACGTCGCGCGCGCGACGCCCGATCCAATGAGTCCCGGTGCGTGGCGGATCAGCGGCGAGAAGTGGTTCTGCTCGGTCGCCGACGCCGATCTCTTCGCCTTGACCGCGCGATCCGAGTCCGCGCCGAGTGGGACCAAGGGACTGGCCTGCTTTCTCGTACCGCGCACGCTCGACGGCGTGACGCCGAACGGCTTTCGAATACGGCGACTAAAGGACAAGCTCGGCACGCGGGCCCTCGCGTCAGCCGAGATCGACTTCAGCGACGCGCTGGCGTGGCCCATTGGCGAATTGGACCAAGGCTTCAACATCGCCGTCTCGGAATTGTTGAACACTTCTCGCTGGCTGAACGCCGTCGGATCGACGGGCATCATGAGTCGCACCTACCTCGAGGCGTCGAGTTTCGCGCACTTTCGCCAAGCCTTCGGCGCGCCGATTGAGTCATTTGACGCCGTTCGCGAACAGCTCGCCTTCATGAAGATTGAAACGGCCGCCGCACTCGCCTCGACGATGGCCCTTACCGAACTGGTCGCCAAGATCGACGAGGGCACCGCGACCAGCGAAGACCTGAACCTGCACCGATTCCTCGTGAACGCTAATAAGTACGTGACGTCGGTCGCGGCTTCGGACGTCGTGCACCGCGGCATCGAGGTACTCGGCGGCAATGGCACCATTGAGGACTTCTCCCCCCTGCCGCGTCTCTACCGCGACGCCGTCGTCTTTGAAAGCTGGGAGGGCACGCACAACGTGCTCTGCGCTCAGGTGCGCCGCGACTGCGTTCGTCTGGGCCTCTTAGATGTGGTGACCGAGTGGGTGAGGAGTGAACTCGCCACGGTCTCGGCATCACTTGCCCCCGACGCGAACCAGGTTCGTGATGTCCTCGAACGACTGGAGCCCGAACTGGCCAAAACCGTGGAGAACTCTGTAAATTCCGACGCCAACTTCCGACGCCAACTCACCACTCTTATGCGCATCGTGCAGGCGACGTGTCTGTTGCGTCAGGGCGACCAACCCTCGTCGACCGGAGCCGAGCGGGCGGTTGGCGCCGCGTTCGTTCGACTCCATTTGGTGGTCCAAGATTTTGCCGAAGAGCCGACCTGGCTACCTCTCGTCGACGAAGTGCTCGGTTGACGTCCAATAACTTGAACGTCATACGCCTGTATTCGCATTTATGACGCACCTAACTCGAGGCAAGCGTGGAGTAAAGTAACCAATCGGTGGTAATGAATCTCACAAACGAGTTCATCAACTATTGGGCCGCTAGCTCAGCAGGTAGAGTAGGGGACTTTTAATCCCAAGGTNNAGACCCGGGCGGCCCACCAGGAGTTTTGAAGCACTTTCGAGTTTAAGACTCACAACATTATCCCCTGCCAACGGCGAGCAGGCCTCAAGTTAGGCCTCCAATTTTCATCGTCTCAGCCCTTCTAGACCGGCACGACGCCACGATAAATTTCAACTCCTCAAAGACCACGTGCGTGGTTGCCGTTTTCGCCAGCACCCACATCGATTCGAACGTGGGAGAATTGCTCCCTCGCTGAAAGGCTGGAGATGATCATTGCAATCGCAGGGGCATCAGGCTTCGTCGGTCGTGCGCTCACAGTCCGACTACTAGAAAATAATCACGACGTGCTCGCACTACACCGGTCGATAAAGACTCCCGTGGCGAGTGAAAGGACCGTCGTGGCCGACCTGAGTGACAAAATCGCCACCGCTCATGCTCTGGCGAACGTCGACGCCGCCTTCTACCTCGTCCACTCGATGGCCGCCGGCGATGAATTTCGAGACCTCGACCTCGACCTCGCGACCGCATTTGGTCGCGCCGCGTCACAAGCGGGGGTCCGTCGAATCATCTACGTTGGGGCGCTCGGTGACGCTCCGAGTTCTGCTCACCTCTCGAGTCGTCACGAGGTCGGCGCGGCCCTTCGAAACTCAGGTGTTGACGTCGTGGAGCTTCGAGCCGCGGTGGTGTTTGGCGCCGGGAGCATATCTTTCGAGATGCTCCGCTACCTCACCGAACGCCTCCCTGTCATGGTGTGTCCTCGCTGGGTGCGTACCCGGATTCAACCGATTGCGCTTGTCGACCTCCTTGACTACCTCGAGCAGTCACTTTTCGTTGCGCCAGACGTCTACGAAATTGGCGGGGCGGACGTGACCACCTATCGCGAGATGATCTCCGAGTACGCTCGTGCCCGCGGCCTTCACACGCGCATCATTCTTGACATCCCTTGGCTCACGCCCCACTTGTCATCGTATTGGGTCGATCTGGTCACGCCAGTAGATCGATCCGTGAGTCACGCGTTAATCGAGAGCCTGGTCACGGAAGTCGTAGTGGTCAACGGGGCGCGAACGCAACGAGCCTTCTCCGTCGTGCCCATGAGCGTCGAGCGCGCCCTGGTGACGGCGCTTGATCAACAGGATCACGACGTGGCAGATTCGTTATTTACTCGACGCCCGGGCCAGCGTGACGGTGTCTACACCGTCGTCGCCTCGCTCGCAATCCCAGAGGGACTTGAAGACTCAATCCGGCGCGACTTAAAGACCATTGGCGGAACACTCAGCTGGTACGGCGCTGCACCCGGTTGGGCGCTTCGACTAGTCCTAGGGCGGATTGTGGGTGAAAAACTTCGCCGTCAACGTCCCGAGACGCTGGTCCCCGGCGCGCCGGTCGACTGGTGGAGAATAGTTCAAATAAAGGAAACTGAGTTGGTGCTGCGCAGCGACGGGTGGCTTCCAGGAGATGCGTGGTTGGGTTACCGCGTCCACGAAGGTTACCTTCAGCAAGTTGCCGCCTTTCGTCCCCGCGGAGTCCCAGGTTTTCTTTATTGGACGTTGCTCGGACCATTTCACCGCATCGTGTTCAATCAGATGGTTCGACACCGCTTACGTCGGGCGTCCGCGGCCTCGACTTCTCACTAGCTGGCGCGCATGAACTGGCACCATCCCTGGCGCGACGTCATGATGCTTTGAGAATCACTAGGGCGGAACAGGCCTCCATTTGGGCCTCATATTTGTGAAACGTCACGAGGCCAGACCGACAAGGAACAACGCGCTTCCTTGAAAACAAACGGCAGGGACTTTTGACGATTTGGGTCTCAGGTCGGGTCCATGGGTTTAGGCGCTTTTGAACTCCAGGTGAAGGGATTGAAACTCGAGATGGAGAGGCACGCGGGAAAGACCCTAGAGTTCCAGCATCGGATCAGGTGTCTCTATCTCTCCACTAAGTTCAGGCGCCAGATCCTCGGCGATATCGGGTCGTTGTTGAAGGTCACGGAGTTCGCGAAGCGCCTCATGATCCTTTTCTCGATTAGCAAACGTTTTGGCGGCGATGACGTCGTCAAGGGACGCGACGTGCAGCACGAAGCCATCGCCTCGTAACACTGTCGATCGCGTTATGAGCTCTTCGTACGGTACGGACCGACCCGTGGAGTCTTTCAAGTCCGCCAATACGTCAAAGGGTCCCGCGTCAGTAGTCCACGTCGAGTTGCCCGCGTTCTCTAACATCACGCCATCGAGTTGGACCTTCAATTGCTTGGCCTCTTCGTCGCTCACGCGAGCAATTCTCAGTCGTGCGTGCAGTTCGCGCAGCGCTGCGGCGAGGTGTTCGAGATTGTCGCGTTCGCGGCGCACCACACAGTCCGCGTCGTCGGTCTCTCGCTCCGCGCCATACGCGGTGGCGGCAACGCCGCCAACTAAGAGATATTCGACCTCGTGACGATTGAGTACTTCAATCAGTCGTGGCAGGTCGAGGCTGGGACCCTCACTTTTTTGCGTCATTGAGCGCGGCTCTCGACGTTCGAATGGCGTCGACTTCAGCGAGCCACACCTCGGCCGCCTCTTTCGAATCAATCCGGCGACCGTCGAGAAGGATTGTCACGTCATCCTCCGTGGGTGGCCCAGCCGTGCGCATACGCTCGGCCAACTCGCTTACTGACTTCACAGCACTCATGGTCACGCTCCCAGTGTAGGAGGAATCGGCGGAAATACGAAGACGCCGCAAGACACTATGGGTTTGCGCTGATACCCCCGAGCAGGCCTCGTTTTAGGCCTCATATTTCT
>PKXH01000044.1:31064-33940 GCA_003133405.1 Acidimicrobiaceae bacterium
GAACAACCGATGGAAGGTTCCTTTTAATCCTCAGGCGCTGGGATCGAGACCCAGGCGGCCCACCTAGGTAAGTTGAACTTTCTCGCTCGCGGATCCCAGCGGTCGCGGCGCCCTGGAAGGAAAATCGAAGGTTTTCGAATTATTCGCTGTTTCGCACACCACCCCTACTTTGGTTCCGTAAGACGTCGCACACCGCTGCAGGCCTCACTTTAGGCCTCCAATTTCTGCAACACTGCGAAACCAGACCAACGAGAGGTAACGCCGCCTGACAATTGTCAAAGCCTCCGGGGTACCTGGACTGATACACGAGCATGTGGTGATCGGGAGCCGCAACCGGACTGTTCAAATAATCAGGACGATTGACATCGACCCTACCGCCGCATTAGTGCCACGCGATCCGGTGACATCGGCTAGGTCGTCCGTGTCGGAGAGGGACTCTCTAGATCGACTGGGTGATCGTCAGGTGTGGCTTGCCGATGACGCCCGCCGCCTTCATGGTCTCTGCGAGTTTCGGATTCGAGACGAAGGATTGTGCCGTCTCTACGGAGTCGAAGGTCTGCATGACCAGTATGAACGTCATGTCTTCGGGCGAGCAGTAGATCTCGTCGTGAAGTACGCCGTTCTCACGGCGAAAGGTTGCTGCTTCATCGTAAGTGTTACGCCAGTGGTCATAACTCGCCACGTTGGCCTTGACAACTAGAACAACTGACATCTTTCCTCCACGTCTTGGGCGTCGTGCGAATCCTAGGTCCGTCGGATCCTCGGGCCGCCACAACCGACTCGAAGCTCGGTGCCCTTCAACCCCTGGCGCCGAGCCGGCGTGACAGTCGCGACGACGACATCGAAAGTGACGACTGCCACCGCGCTCTCGAAACCTCAAGTCGCCCGCGATCTGGTGATGGAGCGATGATTGCTACATTCCATCGATGCTGTCATGACTCGGCCGCGCAATGACTGCGGACACTCGAATCACGAATCTCTTGTTTAGAGTAAAGGGCGATTTCACGTGGTCGGCGCGCCGCCAATCTTCGTGACCTTGGACGAAGTTAGACTGCATGGTGATACCACGCCTGAGGTGTCGGAGGCCCGACGTGAGCCCACAGGCGAACTCAAGCAATCCGATCTTGAAACTCGCCGAGCAGATCGCGAGTCACTAGGTCCGAACAGGCCTCATTTCAGGCCCCATATTTCCGCGCACTTCGAAACCAGACCGACGTCTCGTCAGCAATCTTGCAAGTGATTTACTCTCCGGGTAACACGTCGCGATTCACTTGGACCAAGAAGTTGAAGGCTGATGAACAGTCGTAGTCCCGCCGCGAGGCGAGTGGCCGTGAGGAGACGTAACGTCGGAATCATCGGGCGTGTGCCATGTGAAGGAGCAACATGTCGAGTGCGAAGTCTGACGGCCCCCCGTCCGGGGGTCGTGGAGCGAAGCTCGGGTCAGAGCCCGACACGAACGACGACCTCAAGACCGTGCCCCTCGCCGAGGTGGAGGAACGCCTCGCGTCGTCGCTGAAGGGGCTCACCCAGGCCGAGGCGGCCATACGCCTGGACCAGTACGGACCGAACGAGATCGAAGCGAAGAAGGTCAACCAGTTCTTGAAGTTCCTCGGCTACTTCTGGGGACCCATCCCGTGGATGATCGAGGCCGCAGTCATCCTGTCGGGCGTGCTGGGCCACTGGCCGGACTTCATCATCATCCTCGTCCTGCTCCTCGCCAACGCCAGCATCGGGTTCTGGGAAGAGCACCAGGCCGGTAAGGCCATCGACGCCCTGAAGGCGGAGCTCGCGATCAAAGCCCGGGTGCTGCGCGACGACCAGTGGACCAACCCGCCGGCGCGAGAGCTCGTCCCGGGCGACGTCATCCGGCTGCGCCTGGGCGACATCGTTCCCGCCGACGCGCGTCTGCTCGAGGGGGACCCGGTCGAAGTGGACCAGTCGGCGCTAACCGGCGAGTCGTTGCCCGCCACGCGCGGTCCGGGCGACGCGGTGTTCTCCGCGTCGATTATCCGCCAGGGTGAGATCGGTGCTCTCGTCTACGCCACGGGCACGAACACGTACTTCGGCAAGACCGCCGAACTCGTCCAGGACAGCCAAACCGTCAGCCACTTCCAACGCGCGGTGCTGAGGATCGGCACGTACCTGATCATCCTGGCCGTGGCGATAGTGAGCGTCATCATCATCGTCTCGATCGTTCGCGGCGACCCGTTCTTCACCACGCTACAGTTCGCCCTCGTGCTCACCGTGGCCGCGATTCCCGTCGCCATGCCGACGGTGCTGTCGGTGACCATGGCCGTCGGCGCGCGTCTTCTCGCGAAGAAGAAGGCTATCGTCAGCCGCCTCGTCGCAATTGAGGAACTCGCTGGGGTGGACGTGCTCTGCACGGACAAGACCGGCACCCTGACCCAGAACAAGTTGACCCTCGGCGACCCCTTCACAGTAGAGGGGGTTTCGGTCGACGACGTTATCTTGGCCGGGGCGCTGGCGTCGCGCGCCGACGACAACGACACGATTGACCTGGCGGTTCTCGGGGGCTTGGCGAGCGACCAGGCGCTGCGCGGGTACCACGTGGAGCACTTCCAGCCGTTCGAGGCGGTCGGCAAGCGCACCGAGGCGACGGTAAAGGGCACGAAGGGTTCCACTTTCAAAGTGACCAAAGGTGCCCCCCAGGTGATCCTCGAACTCTCGGCCAACACCAAGGAGGTGAAGGCGAGCGTCGACCGGGCGGTCAACGACTTCGCCGCGCGCGGGTTCCGCTCCCTGGGCGTCGCGCGCGCGGAGGGAAACGGCGCCTGGCAGTTCCTCGGCGTGTTGCCCCTGTTTGATCCGCCGCGCGTCGACGCCAAGGCGACCATCGCCACCGCGCGCCAGATGGG
>PKXH01000044.1:33946-54472 GCA_003133405.1 Acidimicrobiaceae bacterium
ACGCCGCGAGCCTGGGCGACACCACGCGCACCGAGACCGCAGTCATGTCCCAGACCATCGAAGGTGCCGATGGCTACGCCCAGGTATTTCCCGAACATAAGTACCACATCGTGGACGTGCTCCAACAGCGCGGCCACATCGTCGGCATGACCGGTGACGGCGTCAACGACGCCCCCGCGCTCAAGAAGGCCGACTGCGGGATCGCCGTGTCGAGTGCGACCGACGCCGCGCGTGCGGCGGCCTCGATCGTGCTCACCACGCCGGGCCTATCGGTGATCATCGACGCAATCAAGGAGAGCCGCAAGATCTTCCAGCGGATGAACAGCTACGCCATCTACCGGATTGCCGAAACGCTGCGCGTCCTGCTGTTCATCTCGCTGGTGATCCTGATCTTCAACTTCTTTCCGCTGACGGCCATGCAGATCGTGCTTCTCGCTCTGCTTAACGACGGGGCCATCCTCTCGATCGCCTACGACAACGTCCGCTACCGCAATCAGCCCGAGGCGTGGAACATGCGCGTCGTTCTAAGGATGGCCACAGTGCTGGGCGTCATCGGTCCCGCGACCGCCTTCGGTCTCTTCTACCTCGGCGACAAGGGGTTCCACCTCGACCACGCGCAACTCCAAACCCTGATGTACCTGAAGCTCTCGGTGGCGGGCCACTTGACGATCTTCGTGACGCGTACGCGTGGTCCGTTCTGGTCGATCCGACCCGCTCGCGTTCTGTTGCTAGCGGTGATTGGTACGCAGACGCTGGCGACCCTCATCGCGGGATTCGGCATCTTTATGACGCCTTTGGGATGGCGCTACGTGGCCTTCGTCTGGGGCTACGCAGTGTTCTGGTTCCTCGTGACCGACCGCGTCAAACTGCTTGCGTACCGAATTCTCGATCCGTCAGGCACCTCCGCGGACAACGCAGCGTCGGCGACCGGACGCCGCTCCCGAGCGGACCAGGCCGCGATGGCCGCGAGCGTCGCCCCATTCCACACGGACGTCAACACCAGTCCGGGCGAGCCGGTGTACCACGACACCAGCGCGTGCCCCTACGGAAAAGAGATCACTCGCGACGGCCACGACCTGGCGGGCACCGGTGAGCGCCGGCGCTGCGAGTGGTGCGAGGCGCACGCTGGCGTGGCCCCGTTTCACACCGACACCGACGTCGAGAGCCCCGTGTACCACGACCTTGTGGCGTGCCCCTACGGGCAAGCGATCACTCGCGACGACCACGACCTGGCGGGGACCGGTGATCGTCGGCGCTGCGAATGGTGCGAAGCGCACGCCGACGTTGAGGACTCACATGATGCGCCACTGCAGGAGAAGACCGTATGAAACTCAACAAGGAAGTCCTGATCGCTCCCGAACCAGGCTGACAAGTGAGGTGGCTGGCCTTTCGAATATGTCGATGTGGAGCATCACTGATGAATCAACGCGGTGCGTAGTCTCGTCACTCGCTCTGAAATCCCACATTTCATCCCAGAGACCAATCCGACACCACCGGACAGATTTTCGTTGATTCTCGGATGATTCCGACCCCACCGGACCAATCCGACCATCCGCATCCCTCTCTTAATCCCAATGTGTCGGGACCGGGACCCGGGCGGCCCACAAAGTCCCACCGTTAGCGGGTAAACGCTCGCGATCGTGGATTACAACGGTCGCAGTTTTTCTGAGGGAGGTCGAAGTGTTTTTTGTCTTCGCTCAATGGCTCAGGGAGATCGATTTGTCGTCGTGAATGAGGTCGCGCATCACGGTAGGTCCCATTTCAGGTCTCCAACTTTCGCAACCCGTCGATTGTCTGACTGACGATTGTCAACTCTGTCTCAGAAGTGGATCGGTCTCCCGTTATCATGACTCGATTCAAACTGGGAGCACGCCACGATGACGTCATCACCCGACTCGGGAGCGAAGTTGGCGGTGATAATTCTGCCAGCAAACGATTCCTGGTGACGCTCCCCGATTGACCACCCGGTGGGGTCGAAGAGAGCCTGGATGTGACGATAAGGTCACCATTCCATGACGTTATGGATCGGGCACGTCGCGTGGTTACTCTTGGGAACAAATGAAGGAGAAGCAATCCCAGCCAGGGTCATTCACCGCCCTCGAACTGTCCGAAGCCGCCACGCTGGCCCCCCTCGAAGTACTCTCACGCCTCGCCAGCAGATCGGAGGGACTGAGCGGAGCTGAGGTCGATCAACGTGTCCGCGAATTCGGAGCGAACGTGCTCGCGGTCCACCGCGTAAGGGCGAGCGTCGTCCTGTGGCGCCAACTGAAGAATCCGATCCTGATCCTTCTGCTCGGCGCTGCGTTGGTTTCGGGCNNAGCGTCGGGCTCGGGTTCGTCAACGAATTTCGCGCGGCCGTGGCCATGTCGACGCTCCGCTCCAAGATCAGTCAGAACGCCACCGTGCATCGTGACGGCACCGCCGCGCAGATACCGGTCACCGAACTGGTGCCGGGCGATATCATCACGCTCAACCTGGGCACGCTAGTCCCGGCCGACGTGCGACTACTGAGTGTCGATGAGCTCGAGTGTGACGAAGCTGTCCTGACCGGTGAGTCCATGCCAGCACCAAAATCCGAGATCACCGTCACCACACCTGACGCATCGAGCCTCTCGGACTGCGCGTACATGGGAACCATCGTCCACCAGGGATCGGCCCTCGCCGTCGTCGTCCAGACGGGTACCCGCACCGCCTTCGGACAAATCGCCACGGGAGTCACCGACTACCAGGGCCAGAGCGCCTTCGAGGTCGGCTTGACTAGATTCTCGCGCTTCCTCTTCTTCGTTGCTGCACTGCTGACGATCTTCATCTTCGCCGTGAACATCATCCTGTCGCGGCCGCTACTCGAGGCCCTCCTCTTCTCACTCGCCATCGCCGTGGGCATCGCACCTGAGATGATGCCCGCCATCGTGACGGTGAGCCTCTCGTCGGGATCGCGCGCACTCGCCGCGAAGAAGGTCCTCGTGAAGCGCCTCGTGGCGATTGAGGACCTGGGCAACATCGAACTGCTGTTCACGGACAAGACAGGAACCCTGACCGAGGGCGTGATCACGTTCGAGCGAGCCTTAAACGTCGACGGGGAGGACGCCGATCGGCCGTTGCTGCTGGGACTGGTGTGCAACGAGTCCACGATGTCCGAACACGGCCCGGTTGGTGGCAACTCGCTCGATCAAGCCCTCTGGGTCGCCGCCGCTGCTCGACTTGACGACCTGGTTCACGAGACCTCGACTTTTGAGCGAATCGCCGAGCTCCCGTTCGACCACGAGCGCCAGATGTGCTCGGTACTGGTTCGCGGCGCCGATGGAGCCCTCGAGCTAGTGACCAAAGGGGCCCCCGAGGTGGTGCTCGATCATTGCGTCGACGTCGACGACTCGGTTCGCGCCGTCCTCGACGCACTATTCGCCGACGGCGAGCGGGTGATCGCCGTGGCGAGTCGAGATCGCGGTGTGGCGATGACCGTGAGCACGGACGACGAAGTCGAGCTCACGCTGGAGGGTTTCCTCACCTTCGCCGACAAGCCCAAGAGCGACGCGGGCGCCTCTCTCGGGAAACTCCAACAGCTCGGTGTCGAGGTGAAGATCATCACGGGCGACAACGGGCAAGTGGCGGCCAAGGTGTGTCGTGATATCGGTCTCGCCTGCGCGGGCGTCGTGAGCGGCACCGATGTGGAGGCCATGAGCGACGACGAGCTCGAGGCGGCGATACCCACGACGACCGTCTTCGCCCGCATCGGCCCGGACCAAAAGTCACGAATCATCAAGGTGGCACGACGAACCGGACGAGACGTCGCATTCCTGGGCGACGGCGTCAACGACGCCGTCGCCCTTCATCACGCAGACGTCGGCATCTCGGTCGACTCGGGAACCGACGTCGCCAAGGACGCCGCCGACGTAGTGCTACTGGACAAGGACCTCGGCGTCTTGGCGGAAGGAGTGATGGAGGGCCGACGGATCTTCGCCAACACGATGAAGTACGTCTTGATGGCGACGTCGTCGAACTTTGGCAACATGTTCAGTGCCGCCGCAGCCTCAGCGTTCCTCTCCTTCCTCCCGATGCTGCCCTCGCAGATTCTGCTCAACAACCTGTTGTACAACACAGGACAGCTCGCGATCCCCACCGACCGCGTCGACGTAGAGGCGCTTGCGCGACCCGCCGCCTGGGACCTGCGCTACATCCGTCGCTTCATGTCGATCTTCGGCCCGATTAGTTCGATCTTCGACTTCATCACCTTCTACGTGATGCTCTCGCTGCTTCACGCCAGCCACGTGGAGTTCCGTACCGGATGGTTCGTCGAGTCCATCGCTACCCAGACCTTGGTGGTCTACGTCATCCGTACCCGGCGGGTACCGTTCTTCAAGAGCCGTCCGAGCGTGGCCATGATCCTCATGCCGACCGGTGCAGCGCTCGTGGGCGCCCTGCTCCCCTACACAGGGTTGGCCCACCTCTTCGGCTTCTCCCTGCTGCCTACGAAGTTCTTCCTTCTCTTGTTCGGCATGGTCGTCGTGTACCTCGTGCTGGTCGAAGTTGCCAAGCTCTGGTTCTTCCAATCCCAATCGCCGCGTCTCGCGGTCACCGCCTCGACTCACTCCCAGCGTCTCAATCGTCGGATCATGAAGCGAGCGTCCCGATTCGTCCTCCACGAGGGCCCGTCGCTGCGCTAAGTGCGCACGACGGCCGTTTCTCGTCGAGCCAGGAGAATCCCACGTCGGTTGCCCGGCGACCGCCAGACTTCACCCGAGCGAGATCTACGCGCCATCAGTTCGCAACACGTCGCCGGCGATCCGAGCCCCAATTCGTCCCGTCCTCCAACTTCCGACAACCTGCACAACCCATGGTGACCATCCGGCCGGAGCCGACATCGCAAGCGACGAACACCCTCGTCATCACGGGCTTCAACTACTGGAACCGCCCTGACGGCAAAGGACTATTGGCCCTCGTCATCGACCCGTCCGAACGCCTACCATCTTGATGAAGTGGAAGCGTGGCCGCGGGCCGCTTCTGGTCTCGCTGAAGCGTTCCGATGAAGCTCACCGACTCGAAGAGGATGCCATCACCAGCAACGATCAAGGGAAACGATAAGCAATGACTACGACCGATTCCGACACAACAGTCCCGGAGCCCCGTAAATCACTCGTAGCAAGCAAAACTGAGGCTGCGGGCGCGATGAGGGCGATCTACGAGCGCCGCGCCGTTCGCGCATATAACGACAGGCCGATCAGCCGAACAGACCTCGAATTGGTGGTGGACGCTGCGATCCATGCACCGAGTGCCGTCAATTGCCAGCCGTGGGCTTTCGTTGTCATCCAAGAGAGTGGGGCCCTCGCCCGCTACGCCAAAGAGGGAACGCAACTCCTGCTCGAGGAGCCTCCCGTCGTCGAGGTCGCCGAGAGCGGACTGCCGGATATGGAGCGGCTCCGTCAGATGGCCTCCGGCCCGGGCTTCGAGTTGTTCCATGGCGCTCCGTCGTTGGTGGTGATCTACGCCACGAGTGCCAATGGAGTGCCTGACTGCTTTTTGGCCGCGCAGAACTTAATGCTGGCGTCGTGGACGCTCGGACTCGGAACCTGTCCGATCGGCTTGGCCCGCCCCCTGTTCAACCAAGCCGAGGTGAAGGAGGAGTTGGGTGTATNNGTTCAACCGAGCCGAGGTGAAGAAGGAGTTGGGGGTGTCGCCGGATTGGACCTGCGCGCTGCCAATCGCTGTTGGGTGGCCCGATCGTGAGAGCCCGCCAACCTCCCGACGCCCGGCGCACATCGCCTGGATATGAGATCGTCTGCGAAGCCGAGTAAGGAGGGCCGGGCCGCCACTACCAGTTCGAAGGAGCCGTCGCAAATGGTGGAACTTCCACTCTCAGAGGTCTATCAACTCCTCGAACCCGGNNTCGAGTTCGTGCCGCCCCTGGTCGCCTGCGTCGTGAGCAGCGGGGACTTCAGCTTTGCGGCGTTGGTGGCTGAGCACGAGTGCGTCATCGCGATTCCCGACGTGGTATTGGCAACCATCGTGGTCAAAGTAGGGAATTCGACCGGTCGCGCGATGGACAAGTTCAAGAAGTTCGGACTGACGCCACGGCTTGGCGAACTCGTGGCACCGCCCCTCATCGCCGAATGCTTCGCCAACTTCGAATGCAGGGTTGTGGACACGAGCTTGGTGGACAAGTACAACCTCTTTGTCCTCGAAGTGGTAAAGGCCTGGGTAGATCCCAAGCAAAAGCGGCCGAAGACCATCCACCATCACGGGTACGGGAACTTCGTGGTGGACGGAAAGACCATCTCGCTGAAGTCGAAGATGCGCTAGACCGCGAACCCGCTCATTCGCCAGACCCCACCTTTCGCCCCGCTCGACGCGAGTTCCGTCGCGGCCTAAGGACATCTCGGGCGCGAATGTGGTGGCGAAGACCATGAGTCCGAAACAGCCCTCATTTTAGGCCTCATATTTCCACAACACCACGCGACGAGATCGACACAGGACAACACGATTCCTTGAAAACAAAAGACATACGCGACGAGACCGACACGCAACAACCTTCGGACGGCTCCTTTTAATCCCAAGGTGCCGGGATCGAGACCCGGGCGCCCCACTGTTAGTAGGTAAACAGGTGGCTCTTCAGCCCCGCGCCGAACACCCAAACGCCGACGTCTTTTGCCTCCCGGACCACTTCGCGCGCAGCTTCAGCCACGTCAGGAAGCTCCTCCTCGGGGAAGGTCATCGCGACGTCATCGAACGAGATCGAGTACTGCGTCATCTCATGACTCCTTGCTCCGACATCCGCATCTCACGCCCGCTGCGAACGCCCCGCCCCGAATCCGACAGGGTGCCGACCAAGATATCTCACGGGTCCACAATGGCGCTAGACGCTCACACGAAGAAGGTGTCCTGATATCGGTTCGACGGCCCGACGTGGCAGTTCTGCAACCTCGCACGAGTGGTCCGCTGATCGTGGGGTCCTTAGCGGTGCCGTGCCCAGTATCGGTGGGCGCGGTGTCGCGGGTGTTTCGAGGATGCCTGTTGTTCGTCGCGCTGAAGTTCGTCCTTTGCCGTGGGCTTGACCCATCGCGAGATTTTGAACCTGTTCGTCATTGTCGCCTCGCTCTTATGACTTCAAACTACAAACATATTGACTCCGTCACCTTTGGACGTCAAATCTGGTGTCGGTGGCCCGACGTGATCGGTCTGCAACCAAGGGGCACTGGCGGCTTCCTCAGACAAAACGAGTTCGTCTCACCTTGGCAAGCGGCGCGACCCTCACTGGATCGATGTTGGCCACCATTCGGATGCCCACGAACTCCAGCTGGAGTAGCCAGCCGGAGGAGGGTCGAGTTCGGCTCCTGATAGCTCAGATTCATCGGGAGGCACGAATCGTCGCCGGTATTCAGCGAGGTCTTCATCGGAGATGTTGAACGTCAACTCGGGCTCTTTTGAAGCACGACCGTCTCGCCGTCGTCGCTGCTCGTCTTCGTCAATCTCGAGATAAACGAGTTCGCACGACGCCCCTGCCTCGACGGCGAGGGCTCGGAGAGCGGTTCGCTCCACCTTGGCCCAGACACCGAAGTCCAACACGATATCGATGTCATCGCGCAGGGCACAAAGCGCCAGCCAAATGAAGCGGCCTTCGAGGACATTACGCATCCCGTGAGCGTCATTGTCGTTGAACAGGGGAATCATCCACTCGTCGGGAGTCAACCTCAAGGCCCGACGTTCTTCCTCTATCTCCCTGGCCCGTGTGGTCTTTCCGGATGCTGGTAGACCGACCATGACGAACAGCGTGGGTGTTGTGCGATTCACGTTCCCCATTATGTGCCATATGCCTCGGAATGTTGTTGCTCCGCACCGACGAGAAACTTCAGTGACGGTGGTCCCGTCTTAAACGTCCTCTACCGGGAAGTGGACCTCAAGGAGTCGGCGATCGTTGGTGCGGAGGCCCGACGTGAACCACACGATAAACAACCGCGATCGAACACAAATCCCACTTTTTATCTCACAAACCAATCCGGCGTCACCGGACCAATCCGACGATATGCACCCCTCTTTTGGTCCCACGGTGCCGGGATCAAGGCCCGGGCGGCCCACGAATGTCCTGTTCACAGGCTCGCAATGACTATCGACCACATCCGCTGAAGCCATCGGTGTCGCCAAACGAGTAGACCCGGGTGGACGTGCAGGAACGATTCCATCAAAGAGCACTGAGCGCATGGCTTCAGCAACTTTGGCTCGGGCCGTCGGCGTTAGGTGGCCGCAAACGTCCTTTATGACTCGAATCGACTCATACCCCACCGCCATTTGGGACCTTCTACCCTAATTCTCAGTAGCAAGAAGCGCTCAGACTGCTGGTGGAGCAGGAGGCGAGTTATGAACATGATGCATCGGACGGCGAGGATTTCATCCCGAATCGGACACTCGAGATGGCAACGGCGGGGACGTCTAATCCTGCCGGCACTGGTCGTCGTCACGTGGAGTGTCGTACCAATGTTGTCGGTGGGCGGTGGGCTCGCGTCAGCTTCGCCAGCGCCCGAGGCCACGGGTGCCTTGGCGCCGCAGTTGGCGGCGGATCCGAGTTACTCGGTTATCGATGTTCCAAATGCCCAGTCCACCGATGTGACGTGGGTGAACAACATGGGTGTGGTTGTCGGGTACTACGACGACGCCACCGGTCAGCACGGGTTCATCGATAGTGGGGGCACGATTACCGCTGTTGACATGCCCGGTTCGAACACCACCGAGATCACGTCGATCAATGACGCCGGAACCGTGACCGGCTCCTACTGGAACAGTGCTGGGACGGTCGAGCACGGGTTCGTCCGCTACGCGAACGGCACGATCACGGTGCTGGATGATCCAGACGTAACGTCAGGGGATCAGTGGGGCACCATCGCGAGTGACGTGAGCAACTCCAACGTGGTCGTTGGCTCCTACTTCACGACGGACCTCAACAGCTACACCTATCCCGACGGCAACATCGGTTCTGCCACCACCTACCACGGGTTTGTGTGGAAGAACGGTCAGTTCACGACCTACGACGCCCCCGGGGCGCAAATTGGCGGTCTTCCCGGTTCGGGCACGCAACTGTTGGCCATCAACGGTTCGAGCGTGATGGTCGGCACCGTGGTTTTGACGGACACTGTTCACCCAAACGCTGGCTTCACCCTTTCGGGGACCACTTTCACTTCCTTCGCGGAGCCAACGATTGCATCGCTCAGCTACTGCGGCTGGACGACACCGAACGCCATCAACGACTTTGGCACGATCGCTGGGGACTCAGGGAACGGGTGTGCCCCCACCCAGTATGCGTGGCTGTTGAACGGAAGTCAGTTCACCTACGTCAACTACCCGGGCGCGACGAGCACCCTTGTCAGCAGCGTCAACAACTCGGGGCTCGTCGCCGGAACGTGGACCTCCAATACTGGCTTAGTCGAGGGCTTCACCGTGGATTTGGGCGGAGGTACTCCTGCGACAGGCCCCACGAACGCACCGCCCCCGAATGGCGCGACGGTTCCTGCGTCGATATTCGGCACGCCGACCTCGGCGACCGCGTCGAGCACGGCCTCCACGGCGGTCTCGGGAACTTCAGGTGGAGCGAGTGCGACAATCACGGTGCCAGCCGGCGCACTTCCAGTTGGCACAACGGTGAGTGTCTATCCGGTAACGAACACCGCGCCTCTGGTTGCGGAGATTCCGGCCGGTTCGTCTTACTTGTTTTCCTTTGCTGTTTCCTGGGAAACGCCTGACGGATCGGCGCCGGGGGCCACGGCGCCGATCGAGATGACGATCACCGACCCCAGCATCATGGCTGGTGACACGATCTACGAACTGACCTCCGCTGGTCTCGAGGCGGTGGGCACGGCCGCCGTCAATGGAACAGTCAAAATCACGTTCACGAGTGACCCGACGTTTATTGTCGCTCACTCGGCCCTGCCTGCTCGTCCAGCAACGGTGACCGTGACGTTTAGTGCGAAGAGCAGCGCGTTGAGCGCCGTAGCGAAGAAGGCTCTGTTGGCTCTATCCAAGAAATTACTAGCGGACGCTTCGGTGACCGTTACTGGTTACGCGAAAGCCAACCCAACCCTGGCCCGAAGTCGCGCGAAGACCGTCGCGAACTACCTGTCGAGTCACGTCAGTATTCGAGTGACGCTGAAGAGCGTGGTCAGTGCTGCGCTGAACAAAGTCACGGTGGTGACCACGAAGCAGTAGGGAAGACGCCGATCGGAGCGTAGCGGAACCCTTCGGCGGCATCCGGACCTTCCCGGACCCGCCGAACTGGAGACAATGAACGCGCCGTCGGACAAAGCTGTACCATGGCGCTTTGGAACTCATTGAGGGCCAGTACCAGTTGGGCTTGCGGTCACGCATCTCTCACTTGCACATGATTACGGTCATTCCATAGGGGGAGGCATCATGCTAAGACCGTCCCGTACTCGTGGCTCGATTCGCACCGTTCGATTTCAAATGCTTGTGGTGCTTGTTGCTGCCTGCACATTGACGACCGGATTTCTTCTCAATACGACGACCGCTCGGGCACAAACACCAAGGCTCACTCCTCACGATAACGTCGTCGCTTGCGCCAACACCACGGATCCCAATTACGCGAGTAATTGCACGATTACGGTGAGTGTTATCGCGACTGGTGTTCAAGGTACACCCACTACCCCAAGTCCCTGGCCGGCCGCGGGAAGTTATTCCCTCCAATACAGCGAAGGCGCCGATGTCCAAGGCGAATCAATGAATGTGCAAGGGACTCTTAGTTGTACAACACTCGCCAATGCCTCAAGTCCGCCCGGTGCCTATCCCCTTACTTCTTGCAGCGGACTCACTGATTCAATTAACCCCAACGTCATCGTCACTATCACTACTACCTTTCTCCTTTCCAGCACCAACTGCCAAGCGCTCACGGCCACCACCCCCAATGCCCAAGGCTTCCCGATCCCGGACAACCCGTCATTGCTTGAAAATGGCGGTCTTGTCGCTGCATGCGGCAGTAGTTACATAGTCGCCCCTGCGGTTGTTTGCGCGGCCAATCCAGCTCCCATCAGATCTGTGACGAACAATAGTGACGGCACTACTATCACCATCACTTTTTTGCCTCCTTTTCCCCCGCCGCCCCCATCGGGCTCGGAGATCACGGTCGCTGGCATTACTCCGACGTCATATGACGGCACGTACACGGTCTCCTCCTCGGGTCCGGATTCTGTCACTTACTTCGATTCCTATCGCGATTCCTCGAGCCCGAGTCCGACTTTTAAGATCGCCCGTGTTCTCTCTTGCCCCACGGTCACAGTCACAGTCACGGCGTCATCCACCTACGGTACGGAAACAAACGGCGCGCCAACTAACTCGAACCTGAGCGCACCTAATAACTGGCTCGGGCCGCCGCCGCCGATCAACACGAAGGTGCTGCTCGCTTCCAATGGAGAGGCTCTCGGTACTCTGCCGGGTACGACACTTAATGTGGCATCGACAAATGGATTCCCATCCAGTGGCGACCTCACGATCATCTCCGGTTCCGGCGGCAGTGCAGTCCTCACGTATTCATCCATCGTGAATTCCACCAGCGTCAACGTTTCGACTCTTCAACCGGGTAACACATTCTTGAACGTGGCTACAGACGACGTGGTCACGGTTCAAGGAAGCCTCATGACAGTTGAAATCGCGTCGGACGGTTCGAATCAGTCGGGCAACGTCAGCGGATCGCTCTCCTGTCAGACCACTGCGAATTCCAATGGCACAAGTCCAGTTGGCGTGTACACGCTTCCCTCCTGTTCGGGACTGAGCGATCCCGGTTACACCGTCAAGTACGACTATCCCAACAGCTGGTACCAGGTCGTGCCAGCGCCGCTCACCATCAGCCCGAGTCCCGGCACCATCACAATTGGTCTCGGTTCGTCAATGCCCACGTTCACGCCACTCTTCAACGGTCTCATCCCTTCAGACAAGCCCACCCCCTTCAACCTCGCGGGCAACGTACCGCCGTCTTGCACGGCGTCCGTCCCCAACACGTCGATGGCTTCGGGCACGAGTGCGTACGTCACGTCGTGCCAGGGTGCGGTCGATTCGAACTACGTCATCAGCTACCAAACCGGCAAGTTGTGGATCAATTCGACGCCGAGCCCGAGTCCGAATCTCTTGGGTTCGTCGGTGGCCCTCAGTGGCGATGGCCAGTGGGCTCTGGTGGGTGCGCCGGACGCCACCGTGAACGGAAAAGCCAATGCGGGCTTGGTCGAGGTCTACAACCTCACTGGCGCCCCTACCAATTCGTGGACGAAGGTCGGCGAGATCAGTCTTGATTCGGGCGGTGTCTCTCTCGCCGCGACGGGCGACCACTTCGGTTTCTCGGTGGCACTTAACGGCGATGGCTCAGTTGCCCTTATCGGTGCACCAGGGCGCAGGGTAAACGGCTCAACCAACGCCGGGGCCGCGGAGACCTTCATCCGCTCGGGAATGAGCTGGACCTTTGTCCATCATCAACTGGACTTCGGCACCACCGCGCGAGGCGGTTCCTGGTGTCCGTCTTACAGTGCCGGTAACTGCGGCGACGAAATGGGATTTTCGGTTTCGATGGACTTCGGCAAGACCCCTCAAATTCTGGAAGCACTCGTCGGCGCTCCATTTCGTCACTTCGAGATCAAACACGAATCGCGCCCCAAATTAGTCGCCGCGTTATCGCCCCCCGAGGGAGTCGCCGAATTGTTCAAATACGTTAGCGGTACTTGGGGAGTGCCGACAGGGTTGAGCCTTGGCTCAAAGAGTCAGCCCTACCAGGAGTTCGGCTACTCTGTCGCGCTCAACCGCGACGACGCGAATAACGACGGCACCGTGGCAGTCGTAGGTTCACCCTTGCGTAAACCTCGCACCGGCGTGAACAGTTGCCCGGAGAACACGACCAACGCCGGAGCGGCTTTCGTGTACCGCCGCTCCATAACTGGCTGGTCCTCAAATCACTCGCAGCTTGACCACGGATGCAGTAGCGCTACTCCTTTCGTTCTCGGCGCGTTGCCCAACGACCACCTCGGTAGCTCGGTCGCAGTCAGTTCGAACGGACGATTTGCACTCACCGGCTCGCCCGATCGAGCGCTGCCGGTCCAATGGTCGGGCCCGAATCTCACGCCAATTCATCTCACGTTCGTCACTGGCGACAATGGTGTCACCACAACAATCTACTTTCCCAGCATCACTTCACTTCCTGGGTCCGTGACGTCGTTAGGACAACTCGGCGATTCGGTCATCATTTCGGGTATTAGCTCCTGCTTGCTCAACGGTCATAGCGGCTTTGACGTCAAGATCCTCAGCTCGACCTCCACCTCGGCGACGCTGTCAACACCAGGCGTTCCCGCCTTTTCTTTCAATAACTGCCCTCCCCAAGGAAACACGGGAACCATGACGATTGTTCGCTCGTCCGCAGGCGCTGCTCAGCTGTACGACTTGTCGAGTGGCCCCTTGCTAAAACTGCCCGTCAAAGAGTTCACACTCGGCTGCGGTTCGTATGGCTTTCTCAGTGTCACTTGTAGCGGAGCCACGCAAATGGATCAACCATTTGGCGGAACGAATGACCATCTCGGAGCATCCGTTGCTCTGACTGGTGGCACTGCGCCGGGTGCCTTTGTGGGTAGCTCTTCTTGTCTAGGTGTAAATTCCAAATGCCTCACTCCTCTCTATGCTTTGGTCGGGGCTCCGGGGCACAACATTGACGCCAACGCGAATTACGGCGATGCGCACCTTGTGAGTAATGCCGATGGGACCGCTGCAGGCGCGGCGGAGTTTTTCAGCGGCTCATTTGTAAGAAATCAGTGCAAATGCGAATGGCAAACAGAGATGAGTCTCGGTCTAGACGCCAACGCCGGGGCGAGTGCGAACCACGACGACAATCTCGGCACCGCAGTGGCCCTGGCGACGACGCCCTCCGCGCTCATTTCGCCGAACACGAACCCGGGGGGGTGCGTTCCAGGGAGCCAGCAACCTCCAGGGAGCCAGCAACCGTGGTTCCCCACCGCCCTGCTGGGGGCGCCCCATAGGACGGTCACCGGCACGTACAACGCCGGAACCGCCGAGTTCTACACGCTCAATCCGCAGGCGTATCCAGCTGGCTGTTACTGGAGCGAGCCACCCGAAGAGCAGAACATCAACGGCCCCACGGTCCTGCCCAGAAGCCTCGTGCAAATGGGCGACTCCATTGCGGCCGGAGAGGGCACCTTGTACGGCTACCAGCGAAGTCCGGTTGCGGGCTACTGGTGGGGCAGTCTCGCTGCGGCCACGGGATTCCTGCCCTGTAACAATGACTGCGGTTGGACCAACCCCCTATACCCTCAGTGCCACAACTCACCGTACGCGTATGGACAACAGATTGCCTCGGCGCTGAACGGACAATCGCAGCAGTCTCAGGCGAACTTCCTCAATCTCGCGTGCACCGGCGCATCGTTTGCCGCAGACAATACGGGCACTGACGGAGGGATCGTCGATCCAGAGGGAAAGAAGCCTGCGCCTGCGCAGTTCGGGCAGTGGGCAACGCAACCGTCGCTCAGCGGAGCCGACGGGGGTACGTTCCAAGCGGGTGCATACCTCAATCATTCGTATTTCGAAGCGTCGCCGAACGCGGTGACGATTACTGACGGTGGCAACGACGTGCAATTCGCCACGATAGTCCAGGCTTGCACCGAAGTGGATTTCGTAGGCTCGATTGCAGATTATGCGGCCCGACGTTTGGATGACCTCGCCGCCGCTACGTTGGGGCCGTGGGGTCTAGTATTCGCAATCGCCGCGGCAGTCCTCTACGTGGTCGCGTACGTTGCCATTGACCTCCACTGCACGAGTTTGTACCCGGGTAATGATTGGGCCACTATGTTGCAACCGGAGGTGACACCACCAGCTGGAACCAATACCTCCAGCGAACTCACCACGAATCTCACGACATTGGCGAACTGGATCTCCGAGCGTGCTCAGACTGACATGCAGCCACCGCCCCAGGTCATTATGACTCAGTACATGCAGCAGTTGAACGGCTCAGGTTGGTGCAACGACGATTGGCCGTGGTGGATTGGTAAACCCCCTGCGCCACTAAACGATCCCCCTCTCAGCGAACCTCAGCGAGCCCTCTTCATCGCTGGCACCGGCGAATTCAATCAGGCCATAAGTGATGTGAGTTCGTCTCCCAATCTGCTTCCCAACGCCAGCGCGAACCTCACAATTGCGATGGCTTCCGATTTCTCTTTCATTGGACACCAATGGTGCAGCGACAGTCCGTTGGGATCTGTGTTCCAGGACACGCCCTGGAATTACACACTCTCCACGACGTCTTTCCAAGCAGCGATCTACGCCGCAATCACTGGCGGGGCGGAGTCGCAGGCGCCGTTTCATCCCACACCATGTGGGCAAACGCAGTTCGCCAATGACGTCGGCAATGAGCTTGCGACCAAGCCGGGACTTAGCTGGAGCGATCCCGGGATATCTTGCCCGTCTGGTCAGCCGTGAGACCCCGAACTTCGAGGAAATGGAGGCGGTGGTCGGGCCCGTCGGCCGGGCCCTTGAAGTGAACCTGCGGCGAACTCGGGCAAATCTCGTTCTCGCAAGCCTCCATCGGGCGCCCCGTCGCTCGACCCTTTAGGGCCTCTACTCCACGCGGCCGACACAACTACCGACCAGCCAAATGGCTCTGCCTACAGTCTGGTTGACGAGTGAACCGAGTCGGCACCTAGGGATGCCGAGAATGTCATCGGTGCTCGCTCATTTGCGATTTCACTTCCGTGAGCCTGTAGGCAGCATGGGTCCACGGCACTCTCGTTCCCCTACGTGCTTATCGTCAATGGATCTTCGCCTCGGCCCTTTAGACCTTTGGACTGCCGAGCGCTTCGCGCCCGACGCCCGGTCAGCGTGCTTCTGATGGACTCGTTGCGAGGTGCTCTTCGTGAGCCTCCTTAAATTGTTCGACCATTTTGATCGGATGATTTAGTCGACTCCAAGACGAATCTCGACGACCGACTCTCCACTCGATTTATAGAGAGCGTTGGCTAGACCGGTGTACGAGCTTTGGTCTAGCCATTCGTCTAGCCAAGAGATCAGACTTGGAAGGATTTCAGAAGACGTCGGCGAACGACCAACCTCATTTGACCAGCAAATTTGGACAATCAGCGACGGCCCGGTACTTGGAAGAATGACTCCCAAGGTACCGAGATCGAGACCCGGGCGGCCCACTAGATAAACAAAGGGGTTTGAGAATTTTAGCGATGCTGCTGCAGAGGAAATCCTACGCTTTGTCCCATCATCGACGCGTAGAGTGAGTCGTTCCAGGAAATCGTGATGAAGCGATTCGCTATACAGCGACGACAATTCCGACCGCGCGCCAAAGTGCCGTCATCGTTGGCCATCAATGGCCCATCGTTGCAACGACGTTGATTGAAATGAAACTGTCACCGGATTCGAATCCGTGTGCCGCTCCGAAGAGCGGGTGTTATGAAGCGTTGCCAATCTGACAGTCCAATCACCCTTTTGAGTCCGCCTTGGAGAAGAAGGGTGATTATGGGGGTTGAGGCCGGTTAGCTCATTCGAGTTCGCCAACCATTGTCGCTAGGCTTCAATTTGATGAATTGACTTGTGATTTCAACCAGTCGCCATTGCCACCCGGCCAGACGAGGCAACAATATGCACTACGTTTCAGTCACCACCGAAGGTTCCGTCTGCACCATTACGTTGAATCGTCCGGAGAAGCGCAATGCGGTCCACGGTCCGATGGCCGCGGAATTGCGCACGGCCTTTTTCCAGTTTGAGGAGAATCCGTCACTCTCTGTAGCGGTTTTGACCGGTGCCGGTGGCAATTTCTGCGCGGGGGCCGACTTGGATGCCATCGGCGATCCAGCTATGCGTAATGAATTGGAGCCGGATGGAAGAGGAGCGGGCCCGATGGGCCCGACGCGCCTCGCACTCTCCAAGCCGCTGATTGCCGCGGTGAATGGATACGCAGTTGCTGGTGGTCTCGAACTGGCGCTCTTCGCGGACTTGCGGGTCGCCGATGAAGACGCCGTATTTGGCGTGTTTTGTCGTCGGTGGGGCGTACCGCTGATCGATGGTGGAACCGTACGACTACCGCGAATAGTTGGTATGGGCCGGGCTCTCGACATGATCCTCACTGGACGCGCCGTCGCAGCGCCCGAGGCCTTGACCATGGGACTAGTCAATCGTGTGGTTCCGACTGGTGAAGCGCTCAGTGCCGCGCAACAACTTTCTCGCCAAATAGCAGCCTTTCCGCAAAAATGCATGCTGACCGACCGGGCGTCAACGTATGGTCAGTGGGACATACCGCTGGACCAAGCTTTACGCCGTGGGGGTGCGTTGGGTGCGCCGATCGTCTTCGCCGAAGGAGAGAGTGGTGCCGCCCGCTTCGCCGATGGAGCCGGGCGACACGGAAACTTCAATACTTGAAAAGCGGTCCTGGAATAGAGCGGCACCTGCGTGAGCAGCTGGCCGAACGATATGTCACGTAAGGAGATGATGTCCACGTCAAACCAACCTTTCCCTTTACCCGCAGGAGCAGCGACTTACCACGAACTGATTGGCCGTGGGGCCCGACAGCACGGCCCGCGCACCGCGATTGTGTGCGGCGATGAGAGTCTGACCTTTCAGGAGGTGGACGAGCTCAGCAGCCAACTCGCCCACGCACTCCACCAGGCGGGCGCCCACCCGCATTGTCGTGTCGCGCTACTGGTCAACAACGGTCTGTACAGCGTGCCACTCGACTTCGGCTGCGTGAAGGCCGGCGTCAATCGAGTGCCACTGAATTCCAGGCTCTCCTTGGCTGAACACGTCAGCATGTTGCAAAGCACTCGGTGCCAGTTCCTGGTCTTCGGCGCCGGTCTCGACGAACGTGCAGCCGCTCTCTCGCAGGCAGTGCCGGAGCTGACCTGTCTCGGCTTAGACGCCCAGTTGACAGGAACCAGCGATCTCCTAGTGCAGGCGCTTGAGCAATCTGTGCAGGCTCCCGTCATCGCGGTTCGCCACGATGACGTGGTACTCACACTCTTTACTTCGGGAACAACCGGCATTTTAAAAGCGGCCGAGCATACGCAGGCCTCGTACGCGGCCATCTGTCAAAACGTGCTACTCAATCTGCTCGCCGTGACCAGAGACGACGCGATGTTGCACGCCGCATCGCTGATTCATGCCAGCGGAGTGTTCGTGCTGCCCTTCTGGTTACGCGGAGGTCGTACCGTGATACTTCCGGGATTCGAACCACAACTGTTCCTGCAGACGCTGCAATCGAAGCGCATCACCGCAATAAATCTGGTGCCAACGATGTTGCAGATGCTAGTGGATCACCCGGATATCGATTCCACGGACGTGTCGTCGTTGCGCTACGTCATCTACGGTGCTTCTCCCATGCCCCGTCCGGTCATTGAACGCGCCATGACGTTGTGGGGTCAGCACCGGTTCTGGCAGTACTACGGCCAGACCGAAGTTCCCTTATGTTTGGCGGTCTTGCGGCCGGAGGATCATCACGGAGATTTACTCGACTCTTGCGGACAACCGGCGCTCGATATTGAGATGAGATTGGTTGACGAAGCGGGCAATGACGTTGCGCTCGGGACGCCCGGTGAAATCATCGTCGGGGCGCCTTCGGCGGTCACGGGCTATTACAACGCACCAGAGCTCAACTCCACTACCTTCGCGGCTGACGGCTGGGTCCGCACCCGTGATATTGGAGTATTCGACACCCACGGATATCTCCATTTGAAGGACCGCACCTCGGACATGATCATCTCTGGGGGGTACAACGTGTATCCGCGCGAGGTGGAGAATGCGCTCATGACTCATCCTGCGGTGCGCGAGTGTGCCGTGATCGGACTGACCGACAAGGTCTGGGTGGAAGCGGTAACCGCAGTAGTGGTACTTCGCCCTGGCCTCGAGGCAAGCGATTCGGAACTCATTGCACACGCGGCCACTCAAATTGCGTCGTACAAGAAACCTCACCGAGTTCTGTTTGTGGAAGATATTCCCAAAACGGCGGTAGGCAAGCTCAACCGTAAACAGTTACGCGACCACTATTCTCAGTTTCCCCCCGAAGCGACTTGAATTCCCCCGTGCAGTCATCTCAGGAAGGCCGTGACCTGGACCTTGGTCCGAGCTACGACCCACAAGTAGCAACTTGCATCGTGTCAGAAAAGTTCGAGACCAAGTTCTCCGAGAATCGCTCCGGAACCAGGCTGACGAGCGAGGTAACTGGCCCTTCAAATATGTCGATGTGGAGCATCATTGATGAATCAACGCGGTGCGTGGTCGCATCACTCGCTCAGAAATCCCACATTCCATCCCACAGACCAATCCGACACTCGGCGACACGCTTTCCAATAAAACACCGAAAAATCTCGACAATGCACAACACTTCGAATGTTTCCTTCAATCCTCACGCGTTGGGATCGAGACCCAGGCGACCCACTAGAAAGAAGTCTTCGACCGACCTCGTGGATCCCAACGGTTTCAACTTTACGAACTGAACTAAATCTCCGAGCTTTGTGAAGAATCTCGTCTCCACGAATCCCGTCGCGATTCAGACCGAGCTGAAACATAGGAAATGCCAGCAACGGCAAGGAAGTTTGGCCGTTTTCGATGCGCGTGAACTCTCGCCCATTTGACTTTCACTAATTTGAGTGTATGCTTTGAGCAACTGCTCAGTTTAGGAAGAGGGACAGAATGGCCAAGTCAGGATCCCCCAGCAAGGTCGCGACAGCCCGCACGGAACGATCGACAAACACCCGCCAAGCCCTCGTCAATGCCGCCATCGAGACGCTGAAAGAGCACGGTTTCGCAGGTGCCAGTGCCCGAACGATTTCCGAACGAGCCGGGCTGAACCAGGGACTCGTCTTCTACCATTTCGGCTCAGTGGCCAATCTCCTCCTGGCCGCTCTCGACGCAGTCAGCGATGACCGCATGATCAGGTTCAGCGCAGCGGTCGAGAATGTGACTTCGCCCAATGAACTCATGGACGTAGCTGCACAGATTTTCCGAGAAGACCTCGACACGGGACACGTCACCGTCCTGGTGGAAATGATCGCCGGTGCTTCTTCGACTCCGGGCCTCGGTGCTGAAGTCGCCACTCGCATCGGTCCGTGGTTCACCTTCACGAAGGACGCGATTGACAAGACCTTCGGCGACTCACCGTTCGCCTCGTTGCTACCAGCAGAAGACGTTGCCTATACCATCGTGGCGCTCTTTCTCGGGCTCGAAATGCTCACCCATCTCGATGGCGACCGCGAGCGCGCGCTCACTATCTTCGGTCGCGCTCAGCAACTGGTCACAATGCTCGGAGCCTTCAGCGCATTCGCACCACCAAAGGAGAAGCCATGACCACAGATTCCGCCACTGGACCTAAGTCCGCCCGCGTGACCGATACCGGCCTAGATGCGGTGACCGGAGCCTTCAGCTACTCGGGCCGAGCCATCGCCACGGCCCTCACCCACTCGGGCCGTCAGGTCCGCACCCTGACCGGGCACCCCAACCGGGCGACGGGCGCGTCCCCCATCGAGGTTCGCCCACTCGACTTCGACGACCAGATTG
>PKXH01000034.1:0-687 GCA_003133405.1 Acidimicrobiaceae bacterium
CCGCCCTTCTTGGACGATTCACCGTCCATGGGGCACGACGCTTCTAACCGACGAAGGTCTTTACGTCGGCAATGAGCTTGTTCTCGATCTCTAAGTTCCAGAGAGAGTCGGCCATGTCCACGACCAAGAACAACTCCGAGAGGAGCAGCGTTTCGATTACCGCGACGCCGAGGTGTTCAAGCCACTTGCCAATGCCAAATCTGAGCGTGAAGTCGCTGGGCTCGCCCTTGATCGTCACGGTGAGGGCTCGATCGGCGGCCACGACTTCGCTGAGGAAGCCACCCTTCTTGGCCTGAATGACCGTACCTTGATCGCTCGGGGACGAAGATTGAACGGTGAATCCGTTGGTCTTTAGATACTCTTCAATGTGCGATTGTAAGGCACTCAGGTCGGTGCCCTTTCCCGCAAAGTGTTCTTCCTTGTCACCGAGCACTNNAGTCCTCCTCGTTTCGATTCGCCTTCGCACCTTAGTTGAACTTCATGAAGTCTTCCTAAGAGTTCACCAAGATACGACCACACCGACGCCCGACAGGCGACGAAGGGAACTCCATATCATGTGGTGTGGACGTTCCTCGCGGACTGAGGCGACGCCGTGGCGAGTCAAAGTCTGAAGAAAAGTGATGCAACGAGGCGTTCAACGCTGAACAGAGGAGATGTAGATGGACGTTAAAGAGTTGCTTAGCCGAG
>PKXH01000034.1:760-1418 GCA_003133405.1 Acidimicrobiaceae bacterium
CCCGCGACAAGGTTCCCAACGGCTCGGGCGGGGGATTCGGCGGCGTCGTCTTGCCCGTCGGGGCCTACGTGGTCAAGGGTGAGGACGTCACCTGGGTGCCAGCGGTAAACGTGACGCTCATCGCCCTCGCAGCGCTCGGCGTGTTGCGACTGCTTGTTCGCTCCGTGAGACGTGGCCGGCGGCGTCGACACTCGTAGTCCGCGCGACGATGAACTCGCCTTCGGACTGGGCTGCCCTCATCGCCGCGCTAGTGGTCGGGGGGCTCGCAATTTTTCAAACAATGCTCGCCATGGGCTTGCCGCTCGGTCGCGCGGCCTTCGGCGGGACCCAGGTCATCCTCTCGGCACGCCGACGCGTCCTGAGCTCGGCGTCAGCCCTCGTCTTCTTGGCTGCGCTGTACGTCATTCTCGCCCGCGCCGGGCTCTTTGGACCACTCAGCAAAGATTCGCCTCTACGNNGTCGCAATCTGGATCATCGTGGGCATCTTCGCGCTGAGTGCGCTGGCCAACGCGGCGTCACGCAGTCGATGGGAACGGCACCTCATGGCTCCGGTGGCACTCGTGCTCACGCTCGCGTGCGTCACCGTGGCGTTGACCTCGTGATCGATCGCTCGACCTCGTGACGCCGTCGCCCAAGAGTCGCCGCGACCCTCCACGTT
>PKXH01000034.1:1510-17793 GCA_003133405.1 Acidimicrobiaceae bacterium
CGACCGAACATGACCGTGCCAATCTCGCAACTGCGAATGCCCCCTACTTGGTACAGGGCGACAGCGAGCGCTTGACCGGGATACTGCAACGGCGCCACGTGAGCGACCAACGCCTTCGCGTCCAAATAGACGGCGTGGCCCCCGATGGGCTTGACGACCGGAACGCCGGCCGCGTCGANNCCCTGGGCGATCGCCTCGAGGTCCCGTCCGGTCAATCCACCGTAGGTGGGAAAACCTTCCGTCAAAATCAACATGTTGCGGCACTGCTCGGCCAGGTCATCGTCGTTGAGGGCCAACCAACCGCCGATGTTGCCAAAGGGATCCTTCTTCGCGCTCATNNCGCTCATCGTCATCCCGTCGGCCAGTGACGCAATTTCTCGAACAATGTCGCTGATGTCCCTTTCGGACTGACCTGCTTCGCGTTCGTGAATGAACCACGCGTTCTCGGCAAAGCGGCACGCGTCCAAAAAGAAGGGAACGGCGAAGCGACGACAGATCTCGCTCGCGCCACGAATGTTGGCCAACGAAACGGGCTGTCCCCCGCCCGAATTATTGGTGATCGTCATGAAGACGACGGGGATCGAGGCGGCGCGATCGCGAAGGAGTTCCTCGAGGGCACCCAGATCCATGTTTCCCTTGAAAGGGTGCAGCGCGGCGACGTCGTGCCCTTCGGGTATCACCAGATCTCGAGCCTCGGCGCCGGAGAATTCGACGTTGGCCCGCGTGGTATCGAAATGGGTGTTGTTGGGAACCAACTTGCCCGGACCGCCCACCACCGAGAAGAGAATCCTCTCGGCGGCGCGGCCCTGGTGGGTGGGAATGACGTGACGAAACGGAAACAACTCCTTCACGGCGGCTTCGAAACGGAACCACGAGGGCGAACCGGCGTAACTCTCGTCACCGTGTTGAATGGCGGCCCACTGGTCCCGCGACATCGCGCCGGTCCCTGAATCGGTGAGCAGATCGATCAGCACATCCTCGGCGCGAAGGTTGAACAGGTTATATCCGGCCCGTTCAAGGGCACGGGCACGCTCCTCGGGGGTGGTCATTCGTAAGGGTTCCACCGAGTGAATCCGGAATGGTTCGATGATGGTGTTGAAAGGTTGGCCCACCGCCTGATGGTACCGCCGCCGCGCCGTTCAACGGATGGCGATCAATGCCAGCGACGTGCCCGGGCTTAAGGGCGTCTCATGCGGCTCATAAGTTCGGTTCAAGATCGCTTCGGGAGACCATCCCCGTTTCTCCTACAAACAGTGCGCCTTCAAGATTGCGCGTAGCGAGTGGACCGAATCGGTGGACCACCGGCTACACCAATCGAACCCGATCCACTGCATCTATCCCGACACCATTGGGGCGGGTCCCATTGGATTCCGATCGCTACGGTCCGGTGTAATTGCAACTGAAACTGTTCCCAGCGACCTGAGTGGGCACCGAGAGCGTGAAGGTGCCCTGAACGATCTTGTAACTGTCGCTGGAGGGAAGCGTCGGTACGCCTAGATCGGTGCCGAGATTCGTGAAGGTCACGGTGCCAAAGTTGGCGAAGGGAAGCAGGTTGCCGCTCCCGTCTTCCGGATCTTCCATAATCCACTCGGCCACCGTCGCCCCGGAGAACGTTTGGTTAGAGGCGGTCGCGTGAAAACCGCCCACGGGCGTGTTGTTTGAAATGGATTCAATCTCCCAACCCACACCGACCTCGAAGACTCCCTTTAGACCTGACGTGAGGTCCTCGAGAATCGTCTCCCACTGTCCGTTGGAGTCGGTGACGGCGGCGGACATCGAGTCCCCGGGGTTGACAGGGAAATGAAAAATTGGAAAGTCCACTTCCTGGTTAGGGGTACTGGGATATAGCTCATACCAGCCGACTTCTGATTGCGTACCGCCCGCGCAGCTATTTTCGGTACCAGTTTGCAACAACACCTGTCCTCCTGTCCCTCCGGTCCCGACCCACGTGGACGAATCACTCGTGGGGAGGTCGGCACAGTTCAATACCGGCACCTGCCAACTACCGGAGACTTCTGTAAAAATCGCGGAGCTTCCGTTCAAGACGTAGCCAGACCAATTGGTCGATTGCGATCCTGGCGCAGGTGGGCTCGGAATCACCAACCACTGGGCGTAGAGGGTTATGTTCGCAGTGAACACCCAAGTGGCATTGTTTGTGTAATACGCGCCGCTGTCGTCGGCCGCGGTATTCCAGCCGTTGAAGGTGTAGCCCGTGAAGGCGAAGGCGTTGGCCGTCAAGCTAGTGGTGACGTTGTAGTTCTCGGTCTCATTGGCCATCGTGCCCGATCCGCCCGCGGCCTGGGGAAAGTTTGTGTCAAAAGTGACGGTGTAGGAGTTGATCGTCCACTGCGCGTAAAGGGCGGTGTTGGCGTAGATCGCGGTCACGGCCCCGTCGGTGTAGGCCGTGCCGGGGCCGTGGGCCGCGGTATTCCAGCCCCTGAAGGTGTAGCCGGTAACAGCGAAGACGTTGGCGGTGAGCGCTCGAGCCGTGCCGCTGGTGAAACTCTCTATGCCCATTGAGCCCGTCCCACTCGCGGCGAGGGGAAAGTTCGAGTTGAAAGTGACCGTGTCGGTGTTGGCGCTCCACTGGGCGTAGAGGGTGGTGCTGGCCGTGAAGGCGTAACTGGCGTTGTCGGCGTAAGACACGCCAGCGCCATTGGCCGCAGTGTTCCAGCCGCTAAAGGTGTAGCCCGTGTCAGTAAGGGTGTTGGCCGTCAAATCGGTGGCGACGAGGTAGTTCTCGGTCTCATTGGCCATCGTGCCCGATCCGCCCGACGCGTAGGGAAAGTTTGTGTCAAAAGTGACGGCATAGGAGTTGATCGTCCACTGCGCGTAGAGGGTGGCGTTGGCCGTAAAGGCGTAAGGGGCATTGTCGGCGTAAGGCACGCCAGTGCCGTTGGCCAAAGTGTTCCAGCCGCTAAAGGTGTGACCGGTGTTGGAGAAGACGTTGAGCGTCAAATTGGTGGCAACGTTGTAGCTCTCGGTCTCGTTGGCCATCGTGCCCGAGCCGCCGCTGGCGTTGAAGGTGACGGAATAGGAGTTGATCGTCCACTGCGCATAGAGGGTGGCGTTGGCCGTAAAGGCGTAAGGGGCGTTGTCGGCGTAAGCCACACCTGAGCCGTTGGCCGCAGTGTTCCAGCCGGTGAATGTATAACCGGTCAACGTGAAATCGTTGGGACGTAAGTCAGTAGCGACGCTGTAGTTCTGGGCCTCGTTGGCCATTGAGCCCGCGCCCCCGTTGGGGAGAAAGGTAACTTTCGCCCTTGAAATGTGCGGCGTGACTTTGTTAGACGACAAGGAGGATGGCCCGGTACCGATCTTGTTGACGGCAGCAACCTTAAAGAAATACGTATCCCCATTAGTCAAGCCGCGTACTTTACAGACGGTCAATCTACAGACGTAGATTCGTCTTGTTGGATACACCTCAACGTTGTACAGCGTGATTTGATCAATTCCATTGGAAGCTGGAGGTTGAAAGGTCACCTCGGCTGAGACGTCACCTGCCAGAGCTCTGACGACGCGAGGTGCGGAAGGCCGCGAGGAAGTTGTTGAAGCTGACACCGAGATGACTGGCAGCAATGAAAACGTAAGGACGATGAATGCCGCCCCGTAGGCGCTAAACCCTCGGGGTCTGTTCGGTCTTCCCGTCACGAGTGCCGAGCGGCCCATGGTTCAAACTGCTATCGCCTAAGGCGCATTGGCAATGGACGCACACTCACCTTCTTCAGCGTACGTGACCTCCGCCATTGAGCATCGTCGGGTCGGACTTTAAGATTCGGCCGACCGCACATCGCGCCAGTGTCTCGATAATTTTCCTTGTCCTTCAAGGTTTAAAAGAAAATGTGAAATATCCCGGTTTAGTTCTTGGCGTTGGATTTGTTCAGTTTCACCGCTGCGCGAACAAGAGACTTCATCGCCTTCAGGTCGATCTTTTCGCCCTCGTGGAAGTCGATGGCACGCCTTGTGTTCCCGTCGAGGCTGGAGTTGAAAAGGCGCGAAGGATCCTTCAGTGCGGCCCCTTTGGCGAACGTCATCTTCACGACGCTCTTGTAGGTCTCACCGGTGCAAACCATTCCGTCGTGGTACCACACCGGAACCCCTCGCCATTTCCACTCCTCGACGATTTCGGGATCAGCCTCCTTGACCAAGGCGCGTAGTCGGCTGAGCATTTCGCCCCGCCAGTCGCCTAACTCCTTGATTCGCGCGTCTATCAGCTGAGACGAAGACTCGCCTTTCTGGGGCCCGCTCTTCTCCATGCCGTCTCCCTTCGTTTATCCCGAGGCCTTTATAAAAGGGGTCATCTCTACCGTGCCAAAATTCTAGTTAGCACGGCGACGCACGGGCTCTACGAGCCTTCTGCACGCCGTCGAGAAGCACGCTCTGGTTCGCGTCGATTCGATCAGCAACACGCCGGGTCAATGTCACAGCGAAAGAATCGACTTTTCGAATTGTCGAAGCGTCCCCGACTACCTGGCCGCACGTTTGGATCCGAGAAGTGCATCACTTGCTGTGCATTTGTTGAAATTCTGACAACTTGGTGGGCGCTGAGGTGTCTGAGTTTTTGACATAAAGGACAGCTGTTGCGAGACATAGTGGACACTTCCTGAGGGGTGTTTCCTATGGTGTTGGCGCAAATGGTGGTCGATTCGGTGGTGTTGGAGGGTCGCTCCATCAGAGAAACGGCCCTCGCTTACGGGGTCTCGAAGTCCTGGGTCTATGAACTGGTCCGCCGTTACCGAGCCGGTGGCGCGGCGGCCCTCGAGCCACGCTCCAAGCGTCCACACTCCAACCCGCGCCAGATGAGCCACGAGGTGGAGGACGAGATCGTGGCGCTGCGCAAAGAGCTCCTCGACGGGGGCGACGACGCCGGCGCCGAGACGATTCTCTGGCACTTAGAGAAGCGTCGGGTGAACGTTCCCTCTTCGAGTGCCATCTACTTCGCCTTAAAGCGTCGAGGCTTCATCACCCCCGAGCCCCGCAAGCGACCAAGGACCTCCTACATTCGCTTCGAGGCGGATCTACCCAACGAGTGCTGGCAGGGGGACATGACCCACTGGCACTTAGATGACGGCACCGAGGTCGAGATCATCAACTTCATTGACGATCACTCACGAGTCGTGGTCGGCTGCGAAGTGCACGCCACCGTCCGGGCGAACGACGTGCGCGACCTCTTTAAAAGGGCGTGTGTCATCTGGGGAACGCCCGCCTCGGTGCTGACCGACAACGGGGCAATATTCAACGCCGCGCACCGCGGGGGCCGCAGTGGATTCGAGAGCGATCTCTTAGCGGCCGGCGTGCTCTACAAGCACTCCTCGCCCTATCACCCCCAGACGTGTGGCAAGGTCGAGCGTTGGCATCAGACCTTGAAGCGCTACCTCGTGAAGAACCCGGCGTCGTCGCTCTCTGAGTTGCAGCTGGTCCTCGATCGCGTCGTCCTTCGTTACAACGAGCAGCGACCGCACCGTTCCAAGGGCCGCGTCACGCCGCGACAGGCCTACGAGGCCCGGGGCAAAGCCACGGCCCACACGTTGATCAATCAGCCGCACCACCGACTCAGAAAGGATGTGGTCGACCCTTGGGGCAAGATCACTCTGCGCTACCGAGGACGGTCGTTGCACGTGCGCATCGGGCACCACCACCGCGGCAAGCGTGTGCGTCTCTACATCGTCGACGACCACATCCGCGTGCTGGATGACGACGGGAATTTCTTAGGCGAGATCATCATCAACCCCGACAAGAACTACCAAACGATGGCCAAACCCAAGGAAAACTAGACTTCAGGGGTTCGTTTTTCCACGATGTCTCGCAACAAAACACTCGAGCCGGTGGAGGGATTCGAACCCNNCGGTTCGCGCACCGTCCCGGTCGGTGGGCGCTGAGGGACTCGAACCCCCGACCTGCTGAGTGTAAATCAGCTGCTCTAGCCAACTGAGCTAAGCGCCCGGAGAGACCAAGCCTAGATGGTTCCCGTTCGATGAAAGAGCGTCAATAGTTCTGTGGTCGACGCGAAAACGGGACGCCGGCGCACACGCTCTGACGTTACAAGAGGCTCACCGTCGTAGTCGCCCGCGACCGCGCCGGCCTCTTGGACCACTAAGAGTCCACCGAGGTAGTCCCACGGATTGAGTGTGGAGTGATGCGCGACGGAAAAAACGTCGAGCGACCCGTCGGCCACGAGACAGATCTCAAGACTTGCCGCGCCGAGCGAGCGATACTGTGCCCATCCCAGGTGACGCGACGGCAGACCCGAAAAACTCACGACAGCGCTGGCAATGTCCCTTTGGCCACTGGGCGAAATCGCGACACCGTCACGAAACGCGCCGCCGCCCTTTTCTGCTTCGTAGATAGTGCCCGTCGCCTGGTTCATCACCAGGGCCGCCACGAGTTCATCCCCTCGAAGCACCGCCAGACTCGTCGCGTAAAAAGGTACGCCGTGATCGCAGTTGGTCGATCCGTCGATGGGATCAACCACCACGGTCAACGCACCACTGCCGGACACGCCCGACTCTTCACTCACCACTCGAAAGCCCGCGCCGTGCAAAATGCGAAGCGCGATCTCGTCGGCGGTTATATCGAGGCGATACTGCGAGGCACGAACGCCCGAAAATCCGCCGTGTTGGCCCNNCCTGAGTAGTAATGGCCGCCATTGACGTCGCTGGATTCGTTGCCGACCTTAAGGACCACGCCGTTACTCACGGCTTTCACGTGCACGACGAACGACACTTCGTCGAAACCTACTCGCTTCGCCAAGCGTGGGAGGTCGATTTGCACCCCGAGGACGGCTGTGGTGGACCGGTCGACTTGCATATCGAGCTCGACGTCGATCCAAGGACGCTGTTGGCCTTTGAAGACGCGGTGCTGGGCTTACCCGACGAGGTCGACCCACCCGATGAGTTTCACTTTCCCCTCGTATTGACCTGGAGTCTGCCGCCGATGCCCCACGGGCCCGATCTGTTGCGACTGGCGATTGACCTCGCGCCCATTGGCGGGTTGGAGATGCCCCTCGAGGTGACCGCGACCGACGTCTTCGCGTCGCCGACCGAGAGCTCGGAGCGTCGTATCTCCATCGTGGCTCGCCGGGCCATCTCGTTGAGCCAAGTGGCCAAGGGCGAAGACCCACTGTGCGACATCTTTGAGCGCGGGCGCAGCGTGAGCGACTTCTTGCTCCAATCCGCTGACTCGTGGCTCGGCTAGTTCGGTCCCTTAGCGTTCTGGCGACTCTCACGTTGGCCAGTGGAGTTCTGGCGTCGTGTGGATCGAGTAGCGCCGTGGCCGACGTGCGCCATTCGTGCGCCGACGTGAATCGCGCCCTCACGATCGAAAAACAGAGTGAGCAACCGGGACTCAGCACTACCGAGCGAAGCCATCTTCAAGCCCGCGCGCTGAGTCGACTCTTGAAGGCGACCCCCTCGGCGGCGGAGGCGACCTCCCTTGACGGAAGTTGGAACCCGCTGATGACCACGATCAACGAGGCCGAGCGGGTACCGATTCCCCATCTCGTAGCGTCGCTGACTCGACTGTGCAAGGTCGCGGACTCTTCGACGCCGTATCTCTAGGCCGGTCGAGGCAGTCGCTCGTAAAGCCACGCCAAGGAGTTCTCCTCGAGCATCGATTCCTCCCAGCCCTCGAGCAGATCCTCCAGGGCAGCCAGTGAGGGAACCTTACCTATGACCACCACCGTGAGATCGTTGACCGGCTCGTCGGAAACCAAGAAATCGCCGAACATGTCCTCGGTGACGAGCGCGTCGGGCTCGACCATCAAGTAGAGCTCACCGGTCGCTTCGACCCACGACAGTTCGTACTCGTTGTCCGCGGCGTCAGTCCACTCGCCACCGAACTCGAACTCGGCGCTTTCGCGCCGGGCCTCGTTCTGTTCGTAAAAGGCTTCAATATCCATCGGCCCAGCCTACGTCGTCACTATGTGCGCCGCGAGGTGCGTAGAGCAGTCCACGCTGTCGGTCATGAGGAGTGTCACTGCCGGTGGCGTGCGCGAAAGAACGACCAAGTGCGCACGGGGTCTTTTACTGAGGCCCATGACAACCAAATTCGACCTACTGGGTAATCTGCGACTCGACTGGCGTAGGGCCGGACGAAGTCCGAGCGCGCAAGAAGCCTGTGGACGGGTGGCGGTGCGCCACCCCGAACTCCAGCTCAACGCACTGGGCGACCTTTACGACGTCGTGGCGCTCCTGGAGTCCCGTAGCGGCCGCAGTGTCTTGGAACGGGCGCAGATCGTGCGCGCGCTCCTAGAAGAGGCCGTCGACCCCGACGTCCATCGCGCCCTCTTACAGACGTTGCTGCCCGGGGTAGTCAGCGTCTGTCGACAACTGCGTTTCGGCGAAGGAGTCATCGACGAACCGAGCGAGACACTCTCGATGGCGGTGTCGCTCCTTAGTGAGTTACTCGTCGACTGGGCCGGACAGTCGCGACAGTACGCGGCGCCGGATCTCCTCTCGGCTCTTCGAGGCCGACTGCGTCGGTGGCTCTTGAAGGAGAAAACGGCGCGGCGATGCGTCTCTCACTTTGATCAAAGGGACGAACCCGCAGAGGAGACGTCACCACTCCTCACCCGCCTCGAAAGCTTGCGTGGCGGAGAGCACGACCGGTTGGTGCGACTGACCTACGCACGGGTCTTCGAAGGGCGCTCACTGCGCGAGCTCGCGGCCCGCGACCACAGTGCGCCCACAACACTCCAGAGCGAACTTCAGCACTTCGCGGTGCGCTTTTTGCTCTAAGGAGCGACGACACCATATGAGCAAATTTCTGCGTGAAACAGACCGTGTACCGTGCGAGGACCATCATGCGAATACCCCACTCACTCAAGAGCACGCACTGGGTTACGTGGTCGAGTCCCCTTTTGCTACTGGTCCTCGTCTTCACGCTGACCGCGTCGAATTCGACGCCGCGCGTCTCTACGCTGCGACCGATCACCACGACGACGGCGCGCGTGATGACGCGANNCGAGTACGACACTCGTGATCCGACCACTTTCGACCGTACCGTCGACGAACGCGCCGCCCGCCAAATTCTCCTCGAACGAGATCGCTTCGAACGTCGGGGCCGTCGACAACGCACGCGCCGTGAGCGCGACGAGCGGCGCGCTGTCGGGTCAGCTCAGTCCGTCCTTCAACGTCGCCGACGTCCCGCTCGCTGGTCCCGGCACCTGGTCAATGACCACGAGCTCACCGGCGCGAACCACGGTGCAGTGCGCCAATCTCGAGGCGAGGGTGCAGACCCAGATAGTGATCGGCTCGAAGGAAAACTGCCAACTCATCATTACCGCCGTTCCTCCCGCGACCTCACTGACGTGGCAACTCACCCCCGTCACCTAAGGCGACCACTCTCGGCCCGGGTGCACGGGACCGCGTTGGTGGCGTACTTCGCGCTCTTGCCGTACGTTGTCTTCACGAAGTGGCGACTCACGACCAACGAGAGCCACGGCATGCTCGTTCGCTCGCTACTCGTCCTGCTGGGAATCTTCTGGCTGGGCTTTCTCATCCAAGTCGGGCTGAACGTCTGGCGTCTCAAGCAAGGTCATGGCGTCAGCGGGGGCGGCAGTGCGTGGTTGGCCGGGCTTCTCGTCGCGCTCCTGGCCCTCTTGATGCCAACCTCGTCTCTGACACTTAAGCCACCCGTGGCGATGAGTGTCCCCTTCGCCGGCGTGGCCACGAAGGCGCCGACGCCACTTCATCGCGCGCCCGGTACGGTCCTCGGATTCGCCAGCGTGCCGATGGCTCTCATGGCCAAACGTCGAAGTGACTTGCTACGTCAACTGCCAGACAACCTCGAGGACTTAGACGTCGAAGAGTCCATCGAACTGCTGCGCGCGAGAAACCCCGAGCTCATGTGCTTGCTCGCCCACCTCATCGGCGATTCACTCGAGGGCGTGCTGGACGTGCCTGACACCACGCGAGCGTTCACGACGAACACCCCCATAACGCCCGCCGTGGTCTGCGTCCTGGAGGCCACGTCGAACGGTACGCTCCTGGGTTTCGCCCGTGAGGGCGGTCGTCTTCCGATCCTTCCGTCGTGGAGCGGCGATGACGTCGTGGCCAACGTGGTGGCATTGCACGACGGCAAGCTGCTCTTCGCCCGAAGCGAACCGGAGCTCCTTCGCCATCTGGCCATTCGATCACTGCGCCAGAACCTCGTCGTCTATTTGGGCGCGGCCAATGACCTCGACGACGAGCTCGCCGCGTGCGCGATCACACTCCGTCCCTACAGCGATCCTCGGCGGCCCCTCGAGCGATGCGCGCCGTTAACGACAAGTGACGCGTCCCTGACCAGTGACCTACGCGTCGAACTCTTGCGCGCCGACCCCCAGGTCTTGGGACTGCTCGAACCCTTCACGGCGACGCTGCGACGCCGGTGCGTCGAGATGGTGGCGTACCTCGCGCTTCATCGTCACGAACCGGTGACCGGGGAGCGACTTCGTTCGCGCGTGTTAACCCACGCCGACGTGGACGCCTCGAATCGCACCCTTGCCAACACCGCGAGCGCGGTGCGGCGAAGTCTGGGCTTGGACGCGCGGGGTCCGCGACTTCATCCCGTGACCTCGTCCGGGCTCTACGTCACGCACGGGCTGTCCAGCGACGTCGAGCTCTTTTCGACGTTGATTGGGCGCGCTCGCCAACTTCCGGTCAGCGACGCGTCGCCCCTCATTCACCAGGCCCTCCTGCTCATCAAGGGCGAGCCGCTGGCGAGCGCGCTGCGGGGCTTCGAGTGGTTTCTCGCTGAGGGTCACGGCGCGCGTCTCGCGCGCGACGGCGAGTGGGCGGCGCTCGCGCTGCACCACAGTTCCCTGGAGCGTCGCAACTACGAATTGGCCTTTTGGGCGCTACAACAAGGACTCCTCATCGATCCTTACAGCGACGCGCTGAGCGACGCGCTGAGCCGCGTGCCTCGACTACGCGAGTTTGGCAGCGATGGAGCCTGCGGCGCGAAGAACGACGCCGTCCGCTCCCGCGGCGCTGTAGCGATGAGCTGGTCGTTCGCGCGCTTCACTCAACAGGTCTCGAAGTAAGGTCGCGAACGCCAGCGGCGGATCGACGAAGAGATACTTGGCCAGTGAACCAGGAATCGTGTTGATCTCATTGACGTAGAGCTCGGTGTCGCTGGCTAAGAAGTCGAGTCGCGCGACACCACGCACACCCGCGAGATCGGCGATGATCGTGGCGTATCGCAGGATCTCGTCACGTTGATCAGCGCCAAGAACCGCTGGCAGCTCGCGGGGCGCCGAGACCATACCTTCACCGCCCACGTACTTGTCACGGTAGTTGAGGATCTCGGCGTCGTTCGACCGTCGAAGCGGTCGCTCGATGGCCGAGAGATCGAGCACGGGATAGGTGCGCAGGGCAATTTGGAGATCAGTCAGGTCGTGGCGATACGGTTCGATGACACATCCATTGACGAGGTGCGTGTTCGATCCGAGGCGCGCTTTCGCGGTCGCGAGATCAACCACCACGTCGATGCCGATGGACGATCCGCCAAAACGGGGCTTCAATATATAAGGACCCGCGAAAGGTACCGACGTCGTGTCGACGGTGAGCAGCGCTCGCGGCAGCGTCGGAAGGCCCGCCCGCTCGACGAGCGAAGCAAACGTCCATTTGTCCATGCCCAACGCCGCGCCAGCCACGCTGGGTCCCGTGTAGTCAATCCCCGCGAGATCGAGAGCACCTTGAAGGGTGCCGTCCTCGCCCGGACCGCCGTGGGTCGCGAGCACCAGGGCGTCCAACGCCAGACGACGTCCACGTCCGAGACGTCCGCCGCTCGGGTAAAAGCCGCCTTCGTCGCCGAGGTGTAGTTCGAGTTCGCCCGAGCCCTTGGGCACACCATCGAGGAAGGCCTCCGCCTCGACGTCTCGGGCCACCGAGAAAAAGGATCCGGTCTTGGTCCAGTAGATGCCCAACGGGGTGTCCGCGCCTCTTTCAAGTTCGCGCAGCGCTTGGAGCCCGGTCAAGATTGAGATGTCATGTTCGGGAGAAGGACCCCCAAAGAGCACTCCACTCATCAACGGACACCTCTCCACCACGCCACTAGGACCTCAAGGGTAGTGGTCGGGCAGGTCGTTGAGGTACAACACGGCGTCACCGGACACCAGGGAAGAGCGAATCCAGGCCGTAGCCTCGTCACGCCTGTCAAAGCGCTTGAGGGGCTTTCCGTAACCGGCCTCGAGCGCTTCGACGTTCGTTCGAGCGACGACGACGAGCTCCGCAGGCACGGCCGCGACGCGTTGGGCGAGGAGGAGATTCTCCGAGTTCTGTTCCCCGCCCAGTTCTATGAGTCCGGGCGTGACGACCACGCGACGGCCCGTGAGATCGAGCGACGACAGTACTTTGAGTGCGACCCTCGCACTCGCGGGGTTCGCGTTGAACGTGTCGTCAATCACGACTACTCCCGAGTCCGCCGTCACCACGTTCAGACGATTGGCCACCGGCGTCACGCGACGAACGCGCTCGAGCAACGTGGCGCGGTCGACACCGAGCGCGAGCGCCGCTCCCAGCGCGCATGCCAGGTTGGTGGGTTGCACGCCCACGACTTCGTCGAGTCCGCCGAGGTTGACGCCCTCCACGATCAGGGCCCAGCGACGGGCATCGAGGGTGACGCGCACCTCAGCCTCGGCAGTGGTCGAGCCCACGGCGATCACCCGCTTGCCCGCGGCGCGAAGCGGATCGAGCCACTGGGCGAGGCGCGCGTCGTCGACGTTGAGCACGACGGTCGTCGCTCGTTCGGTGATCTCGTGCTTCGCTGCTTCGATGACGTCGAGCGTCTTCATGCGCTCCAGATGAACCGGGCCGATGGCGGTGATGACCGCGATCTCGGGCGCACACCATGAGGTGAGTGCCCGGATCTCACCGGGACCGTAGGTTCCCATCTCGGCGATGAAGACACGCGTCCCCTCGGCCAAGTTCTCATTAATTGACCGCGACAGACCGGCACGATTGTTGTAGCTGCGCGGCGACGCGACCACTCCGCCGTCGCCGCTCAAGAGTTCGGCAAGGTAGTGCTTCGTCGAGGTCTTGCCGTACGACCCCGTAATCGCCACCACCGTAGGACTCACGCGCTTGAGTCGCGTCACTGCTTGGCCGACAAACCTCTGCGCCCGGCGCTCCTCGAGAGGTCGAAGGAGGCGCGTCGAGAGCCCGAGCACCGGGGGCACCGCTAAGACCGCGACGACAGCGCCCAAGAACGGCTCGGACGTGAACGCACCGAGCGCCGCCACGACCAGTGAGAGACCGCCGGCCAGCAGTGCCACGGCGCGAAGGCGTCGAGTCCACTCCAGCGCGCCGGTCTTGCCTCGTATCGAGAGCCCTTGAGGACAGAACAGGCCGTAGCCCGCAGTCACCACGGCGAGCAGCGTGTACGCCCGCAGCACAATCGCGGCCACCACGGCGACGATGAACGCGTGACTCAACGTGAAGGGCCGATGTGGACGCGCCCGCGGGCGCGCCTTCGCACCAGCCACGAGCGGCGAGGACCATCGGGCAAGAAATCGAAGCATCGAGCGAGGGTCGTAATGCTCGCGTTGGAGTACACGCAACCACCGCGACATCTGCACGCCGTAAGCCAGCGCGAGCAGGATGGCGACGAGTACGCCGCCCACGACGTTCATGAGTGAAGGGCTCCTTCGACCGCGCTCAGGAGCGCTTCAGGCGCCTCGAGAGGCACGAGATGACCCACGCCACTCACGACGTGTTCCACGTGCTTTCCCAAGAGAAGCCCGGCGGCGCGGCGCGCGACCTCGACGGGTACTTCGAGGTCGTTCTCGCCCCACAAGAACACTACGGGCACATAAATCCGGGCGAGTTCGGCCTCATAACTTTCATTCACACTGTTCACCAAGACGTCTCGCATGACGCCGCGCGCTAGCCGGTAGTCGCTCGAGCCGTAGCGTTGGCGAGCCGACTCCATTCTCGCGTCGCTTACCCAGCCCTTTGCATGAAACCACCTCACCATTCGATACTTGCGAGGGACACGCGCCGGCGGCGTGACTTGCAGAAGTGGAGGCGCCAAGAGAACGAGCGATCTGACCAACTCCGGGTTCGTACTCGCGACGACCGTACTCACGCTTCCGCCGAAGGAGTGTCCAACGAGCACCAGTGGCTCTTCGGCGATCTCTTGGAGCGCGGGGAGAATCAGTTCCGCGTAGTGGCGCGCGCCGCCCGCTTCTCTTGGCGGAGGAGTGGCGCCAAAGCCCGGTAGATCGAGGGCGACCGAGGCCACACCTCGTTGAGCCAGCTCACGGGCCACCGAGCGAAAGTCCTCGCCACGGCGAGCCCAGCCGTGCAGCCACACAACCCGGGCCGGGCCTTCACCGTAAGACTCTCCAAAGAGATTCGCGTCACCGTAGCTGCGCAGCACCTCACTCAGGTTAGTGAGGCCCTCGCTGGCCTTAGGCCACGTCACGACCTGCCGGTAGCGTCGTAAGCACCATGAGTGACGAAGCGACTTTCTCGAACGAGCTGCTCATCGGCCTGACACCCGAGCAGCGCGAAGCCGTGATGTCACCGGCACGCCGCCATCTCGTACGAGCGACGGCCGGTTCGGGAAAGACCCACGTATTGACCTTGCGTATCCAACGTCGAGTCGCGGACCACGACGTCGCGCCGGATCAAGTTCTTGCCATGACCTTCACCCGCAAGGCCGGCGACGAACTTCGCCGCCGTCTTTTCAAAGAAGGCGTGCGCGACGTGCGCGCGGGCACGTTTCATCGCGCGGCACTCAATTTGGTCACGCAGTACCGCGAGGATCGCCATTTGCGACCGCTCACCCTTGAACCCAGTCGACGGAAACTTGTGGGCGCCCTCGCCAAGCAGTTTCGCGAGAGTGGTGAGCTCAAGATCGAAGATTGGCAGGTGCCGCGTCTCGAGCAAGAGATCGGGTGGGCGCTGAGTCAGGGATACAACGGCACGCTCTACGCAAAGAACGCGCGTCGGCTTCGCCGAGAGGCGCCACTGGCGCCCGCACAGATGGCCGAGGTGCTCGATCGCTATGTGGGGCTCTGTCGTAGTCGAGGGCTCTTGGACTTCGATCTCTTGCTCAGCGAGGCCATCACGTTACTGCGAGAAGAACCCGACGTCCTCGCGTCCTTTCGATACCGCAATCGGTCCCTCTACGTCGATGAAGCACAGGACATGAACCCCTTACAGTTCATGCTGTTGCGCCAGATGGCGGGCAGCGACCCCGACCTGTTCTGCGTGGGCGATCCCAACCAATCCATCTACGGCTTTAACGGCGGCACGCCGACACTGATGAACGAGATTCTCCTCACGTGGCCCGACACGTTGGTGCTCGATCTGACGCGCAACCATCGTTCCACCGCCAACATCATCGCCGTCGCCAACACCCTGCTCGAAGAAGGGGCGCGCGGCATCGTTCCCGCCAAGGACGAGGGGGACGTGCCGTTAGTTCGTAACTACAACACTGACGAAGAAGAGGCCGAGCACGTGGCCACGTGGCTCGCCGCGAAACATCAGCCCGGCAGCCCCTGGCGGTCGATGGCGGTGTTGGCTCGTACGAACGCGCAGCTTGAGCTCGTCGCGGGCTACCTCGACGCCGCCGACATCCCCAACGAGCGACGGGGGCCCGAGCACTCGCCCGCTTCCGATCTCACCGCGCCCGAACTGTCGTCACGACGCCTGTTCGAAGCCGAGCGCGACGCCGTCGCACTGTCCACGATCCATCGCGCGAAGGGTCTCGAGTTTCAACACGTGGCGGCGATTGGATGGGCCGAGGGTCAGCTGCCGAACTACAACGCGACCACGCCGCAAGAACTCGCCGAAGAACAGCGCCTCGCTTACGTGGCGCTGAGCCGGGCCGAGCGTTCACTCCTGATCACCTGGAGCAGGGGACGAAATGATCCGCGCTATCCGGACCGGTCGCCATCTCGGTTTCTTGAACCCATTGAGAGAGTCGTTCGTGAAATCGACGCGCGTAACGCGCCACTGCGTGGCGACGCTCGAAGGGTCCGTCTCGCCGCCATTCGGGCGTCACTGGAGCAGAGCGTGGAAAAGCTCGACGACGAACTCGCCAATCAAGGTGATGAAGCGCCGCGGGTATAGTTCGCACCGAGTGACGTAAGAGTTCCACGAAAGAGGCCACGATCATGAACGGTGCGCACGCGCTATTGGCCACGTTGCAAGCCAATGAGATCACGGTGTGCTTTTCCAATCCCGGAACGACGGAAATACACGTCGTCGCCGCGTTCGACGACGCGCCCGACATGCGCGGGATTCTTTGCCTCTTCGAAGGCGTTGCGACGGGAGCTGCCGACGGCTACGCCC
>PKXH01000084.1 GCA_003133405.1 Acidimicrobiaceae bacterium
CAACTCCGCCGCCTCGACCAACATCGCCATCGTCGCCCAACAGCTCGCCACGCCGGTAGCGCCCACGCTCAGCGCGGCGACGGCGACCTCACTCAAGGTGACCTTTACCGCCGACGTCAACGCCGCCTCCTCAACGGTGACGATCTACCAAGGCGTGACCGTGGTCCAGACCATCACCGGCGCCACCAGCCCGTTGCCCGTCACCGGGCTCTCCCCTGGCACCACCTACACCGCGACGGTCACTTCGATCGGTGACGTCTCGCACTACTCGTCTTCGGCCGAGGGCGCGGCCTCGAGCGGCCTGGCGACCCTCACCCAACAGCTCGCCACGCCGCCGGCGCCCACGCTCAGCGCGGTGGGTCCGATGTCGATCTCAGTGACCTACGCCGCCGACGCCCACGCCGCTTCGACCACGATCACCCTCTACAACGAGACGACCTCGACGTCGGTGACGTTCTCGGACGCCAACTCTGGCAGTCACACCTTTGCTGGCCTTATCCCGGCCGACAGCTACCACGCCACGATCACCGCGATCGGCGACGGCACGCACTACCTCTCCTCTGCAGAGGGCGGCGCCTCGACGACGGTGCACTTGTCGAACGTGCAATTGGCGACGCCATTGGCGCCCACCCTCGTCGCGGTGACCACGTCGTCCATCTCGGTCACCTACACCCCCGACGCCCACGCCGTCACCACGACGATCACGCTGTACAACGAGTCGAACTCGACGTCGGTGACGTTCTCGGACGCCAACTCTGGCAGTCATACCTTCACCGGTCTGATTCCGGCGGACAACTACCACGCCACGATCACCGCGATCGGGGACGGCACGCACTACCTCACCTCATTTGAAGGCAGCGCCTCGGCGACGCTCAACCTGTCGAGCGTGCGGTTGTCGACGCCCGTGGCGCCGACTCTGGCAATAGTGAGTTCGACATCCATCTCGGTCACCTACAGCCCCGACGCCAACGCCGTCTCCACGACGATCACCCTCTACGACGAGACTGCCTCCACTTCGGTGACGTTCTCGGACGCCAATACCGGCAGTCACACCTTTGCTGGCCTTATCCCGGCCGACAGCTACCACGCCACGATCACCGCGATCGGTGACGGCACGCACTACCTCACCTCATCAGAGGGCAGCGCCTCGGCGACGCTCATCCTGGGGAACGTGCCGTTGGCGACGCCCGTGGCGCCGACTCTCGCAATAGTGAATTCGACATCCATCTCGGTCACTTACACCCCCGCCGCCCACGCCGTCTCTACGACGATCTTCCTCTACAACGAGACCACCTCGACCGACATCGCCTTCATTGACGCCAACACGGGCGCGCACACCTTCACCGGACTCGTCCATGGTGACATCTACCACGCGACGATTACCTCGGTGGGCGATGGCACGATCTGGCTGACCTCGCCTGAAGGCGCGGTGTCGAGCTCGTTGACCTTGAACAACACCCTCGCCACGCCCGTCGCCCCGACGCTCACCGAGTTGAGCGGGACTTCGCTCTCGGTCACCTACACCCCCGGCGCCAACGCCGTCTCTACGACGATCACGCTCTACGACGTGAGCGTCTTCACTTCGGTGACGTTCTCGGACGCCAACACCGGCAGTCACACCTTCACTGGTCTCGTCCAGGGCGACAGTTATCGCGCGACCACGACCTCCGTGGGGAACGGCACGCTCTACTTGACGTCTTTGGAAGGCGCTCTCTCGGCGACGGTGATCTTGACGATCGCGCCATCGATCTCGAGCGTGAGCATCTCGGGCAGCGCGGTCGTGGGTCAGACCTTAACTGCACAGGCTTCTGGGGTCAGCGGTGTGCCATTTTCCAGTATCGATCTGCAGTGGTTCGACAACGGCGCTCCGATTGGCGGTGCTACGGGCGAGACGTACGTCGTGGCGAGTAGCGACGCCGGCAACTCGATCACCGTGAGCCTGACCGTCACCAACTCGGTCGGTTCCGCCGCGGCCACGAGTGCACCCACCGCGGTCGTGTCCACGCCGTCCGTACCCCCGTCCGCGCCGACCAACGTGTCGGCCGTCGCGGGTAACGCTCAGGCCGTCGTAAGTTGGTTCGCCCCTTCGGCGGACGGCAGCAGCCCCATCTTGAGTTACACCGTGACGTCAAGCCCGGGCTCACTCACCTGCACGACGTCCAGCGCCTCGGCGACGTCGTGCGTGGTCACGGGCCTTACCAACGGGACGTCGTACAGCTTTGTGGTGGTGGCCACCAACGCCGCAGGAACTTCGACAGGTACTCAGTCGTTGGCGCCGGTGACGCCCATCTTCACCATTGACCAAACGTCCGCCGCCTCAAGTTCCGTCGCCACCACGGACTCGGGAACGGCGACGGCACAGATCGCGGTGGATGACAACTCGGGGACGGTCACCTTCGTCAAAACGGGCGGCAGCTCCGGACTGGTCATCTCTTCGAGTGGTCTGATCTCGACGACGGGCCCCCTGCCCGGGTCCACGTACGTTATTACGGGCACGACGAGTGACGCCGCCAACGGCGGCGCCGGGACCTTTACGTACACGCTGACCGTTCTGACGGCGGCGCCCACCTTCACCAGCCCCTTCACCCAGTCGGCGGTGGCCGGTACCGGCGGGACCTTCGACGTGGTCTCGACGGGTACGCTCTCGTCTTCGTACAGTGGCACGTTCAGCGCGCCGAACGGCGCGCCGTCGGCCCTGCCGGGCGGCGTGAGTTTCGTCGCGTCGGGCGCCGACGGCACGCTCACGGTGGACTCCAGCGCCCCGGTGGGCACGTATCAGTTCACCTTCACTTCAACCAACGGCGGGGGCATCGCCACTCAGGTGCTGACGCTGACCGTGGTTCCCAACGACGCGCCGACGACGGTCGCGGCGGTCATCGGGAGCACGCCCGGGACGGTCGATCTCACTTGGGTCGCGCCGACCGGCGTCACCCTCACGCTGATCTCCGTGACACCCTTTGACATTACGGCTGGTGTGGCCGGCACGCCCGTAGACGTCTCGGCCACGACGGCGTCGATCGAGATGTCCGGTCTGAACTCCGGTGACACCTACGAGTTCAACGTGACCGCCTGGAACGGGGGCACGCAACTGGGCACGGGCACGTCGAACTACACGTTGCCGGTGGCCGCCATGGCGAGCCAGTCGTCGGTCGGTGGCACGTCCACGTCGAGTACCGGTGTTTCGGTAGCCACAGTCGGCACGCCGGGGACCCCGGGTTCGATCACCGCCTCGGCCGTCGGCCAGGGAACCCTCTCCGTCTCGTCCTACGCGACCAATCCCGTGAGTCCGATCGTGACCGGGCTGAGCGGCGAGACGAGTTACGACGTGCAGGTGGCACCCGGCTCGAACTTCTCCAGCGTCACCTTTGAAGTCTGTGGCGTCGTGAACGCGACCGTCGCGTGGTTCAACTCGTTGACCGGCCAGATGGTGCCGGTGACCCCGACCCCGACCGTCGTGGCGGGACTACCGGGCTGCTACGTCGTGACCCTTTCGCCCACGTCGACGCCGTCCTCCAATTCCTCTGACCTCTACGGGTCGATTATCTTTGTCGTGCCCGCCGCGTTCATCACCCACCCGACGATCTACGTGCCCGGCGCGCCGAAGGTCTCCGTGGCGACGGTGGGCGACTCCTTCGTTTCGGTGACCGTGGTACCTCCGATCAACGACGGGGGATCGCCCATCGTGAGTTACACCGTGACGGCCAGCCCCGGCGGAGCGACCTGCGTCGCCCAGTCGCCGAACAACGTCTGTCAGGTCACCGGACTGGCCAACGGTGTGGCCTACACCTTCAGCGCCATTGCGACGAACGCGGCCGGTGCATCCGTACCCTCAGCCACGTCGTCGGGCGTGACGCCCTTCAGCCTGCTCGACGACCCGACGGCGGTGACGGTGACCCCCGGCAAGAACTTGGCGCTCGTCTCGTGGAGCCTGCCCAAGGGCATCTCGAGCGGGACCGGCGCTGGCGCCAACGTGATTGGCTACTTGGTGACCTCCCTCCCGAACGGCTTCGCCTGTACGACCTCGACCGCGACGTCGTGTGTCTTCAGCGGCTTGATCGTGGGCGCGTCGTATAAGTTCGAAGTTCAGACCATCCTCGCCGGCGTCAACGGCGGTCAACCGTATCTCAGCGAACCCACCATTAGCGCCCAGGTGGTCATCGCCAACGTTCCCCCCACGACGGCCATCAGTCTGTTGAACTTCCAAGGCTCGTCGATCGCCTTGAACAGCCAGCAGAAGACCCAGATCTCCGCGCTGGCGATGACCATCTTCCTCAACCAGTACACGACGGTGCAGATCACGGGGTACGCCAACAGCAAGTCAACGCCCGTCGGCAACTTGTATTTGGCACTGCTGCGGGCCAATGGCGCGGCCAATCAACTGGCGATCGATCTTCGAGCGTTGAACTATCAACGGGTCATCTTCGTGAAGGTGGGCAAGGCCAGCGCCCGAGCCAAGAAGGGTTCGACGGGACCGCCGGTCTCTCGCGTCGACGTGAGCGCGCGCTGATCCGCGCGTGGCGCCACGATCCAATTAGGCCGCTTCGCCGCCCCGCATGACGGTCATCAACGTCCCGTTCACCGGTTCGCTGAAGACGCAGATGGCGCTGCCGGGCACCGGCATCTCCGCGATCACAATGGCGCCTCCGTGGCGAGGCACCACCTCGTGGATTCGTTCCAAGGAGTCGACGACGTAGATCGGGTTCCACCGGGGCGCGTCGCCCGCGGGGGATTCTGACACGCTCGCGTACCACTGGTCGCCGTTCTGCAGGATTCGCATCGAGGGCTCCGGCGACGTCAACTGGTGCCCGCTGAGCGTCGAATAGAACGTTCCCGCGGCGTCGGGATCGGACGAGGTGTGGTCGAACCATCCCGGCGCGTTAGCTTCGTACGCGACGCCAAAGCCCTGGAAGATGCCGGGTTGCCAGAGGCCGAACGTGGCGCCCGCGGGGTCAACGAGCCAGGCCATCGATCCCAGCTCCAAAACGGGCGTGACGGGCATGTGGATGCTCGCGCCGAGTGCCACGGCCTCTTCGACGGTCTGATCGATTGCCGGGGTCGAAAAGTAAGTGGTCGCAACCCCTTGGCCCCCCTCACCTTGGCCCAGACCAAAGACCGGTGCTCCGTCGTGCAAGGCGAGGGAGTAGGAACCCATTTCGGGACCACCGAGATCCCACGTCCAATCAAAGAGTGCACTGAGAAAGGCGCGTAGGTCGTAATGCTGTTCGGGGGTTTCGACCATGACATCGACCCATATGGGCATTCCACTGTCGTGCGTAGTGAGCTTGGGCATCGCGTTAGCATGGCAGAGCCCGCGCCGGGATGTCAAGAGAATGGTCTCTACCGCGTAGGAGCCGTAACCGGGCCATCCACGTGATGCAACCAAATTGCTGGCGTCGGATACGCCGCTTGTGTAGAGTCCTCTGAACAGGAGGCAGCATGAGTGAAGACGTGATCGTGAACGACGTGCTCGCGCCGCCCGTGCCCCTCGCCGGTCGGCCCAAGATTCAAGTCGTACCGCTGCGGGGCCTACCCGTAGTGGCGTTGGCCGTGATTTTCGTCGCGCTGTCGATCGGCCTTAACTGGCGGTGGGGACTGATGTTCAACCACGTCGTGGGCGGCGGCCTCTGGACGGGCATCGATCTCTTCGTGGGGTTGGTGATCGGCCCGATACTGGGGCGGCTCTCGATACCCTCGCGCGCGGAGTTCTCGGCCCGATTCATGCCCAAGATGGTCATCATCATGCCGACGGTCGTGTTGATGACGTTGGCCACGGGGTTCCAGGTCGCGAGAAACGCGGGCAACCTCGCGGTGTCGAACCCCAATCACGCGTGGCTCATCGTGTCGTTCTGCGTCGTGGGCGTCATGGCGACGATCGCGCTGGGGATCTTGGAGCCGGCCAATATCGCGGTGCTCTATGAGATGAATAGGCCCGTGCCCAACGGCGAGCGGATTGGCCGGCTGATGAAACGGTTCATCTACACCGCGGGCATTACCGGTGTGATGCAGATCGCCACGCTCGTTGTCATGACCAGACTGGGGTCGCGATGAGTGTCACGAGCCCGCACGCCCCCCCTCTTCAGGGCGATCGACCGATGCCGCCCGTGGGCTGGCTGAGCACCTCAGCGCTGGGACTCGTCGTCGTCGGGGGGATTCTGCTCGCCTCGTACGCGCCGCGCGTCGCGCCGCTCAGCCTCGCGACGGCCCTGTTGTGTGGCGCGATCGTCCTGTTGGTCTTGGCGGGAGCACTACTCGCGCGAATCAAGGACTTCGCGTGGGCGACCTTCGCCAACGTGTTCAAGTGGGCGCTGTTGGCCTACGTCATCACCTCGGGCATGATCGAATTCGCCTTCGTGCACGACCACACGCGCGGATCATCGCTCGTGCTCGTCACCTTGATGCTGGTGGTCTTTGCCCTCAGCGTGCCGACGACCATCGCCTTCACCGTGGCCCGATTCGCCGATCCCCGGTAGCCCGAAGGGGCCACCCAGTGGCCCCCGGTGTCGTGTGACCTATATATAAGGTCAACCTCGCGCGGATTTACCCCGTCGCGCCCGTTGACCCCCTTTGTCGTGCCACCGTAGGATGCGAGGTGACATCGAGCGAGAGGAAGTAACGAATGCCCACACGTACAGCGCGCACCACCTGGACCGGAGGCCTCCAAGACGGCGCCGGGAGGGTCGAACTCGTGAGCAGCGGACTGGCGACCTTCGACGTTTCGTTTCCCAAGCGAGCGGCCGAGGACGCTGATGGCACCACGAGTCCCGAGGAGTTGATCGCCGCGGCGCACGCCGCGTGTTTC
>PKXH01000047.1 GCA_003133405.1 Acidimicrobiaceae bacterium
ACTGATCAACCGGGATAGAACAAGCCCCCTCGAGCCGGTGGAGGGATTCGAACCCCCGACCTGACGATTACAAATCGCCTGCGCTGCCAGACTGCGCCACACCGGCTGGAACTACTTAGATTAGTGAATCGCGTCCAATCGCCCTAGAGTTGGCGAAATGAGCGACTCATCTCCCACACCTCGCAACTCGCACGCTTCGGGATCGCACTTCCAACCTTCACTCAGCGTCGTGTTGATCATCGTGGTGCTATTCATCGGATCGACGTTCTTAATGGTGCGCGCGGTGTCTCCGTCCACGGCGTCACCCTCCACTTCCAGTTCCACATCGAGCACCACCCCGACGTCGCATGTCTTGATCAAGTCGAAAGTTCGCGTGCAAGTGGCCAATGGTACGAATACGACTGGTCTCGCGGGTCATTTTACTCAGCAGCTCATGCTCCAAGGTTGGGACACGCTGCCGCCGGGTAACGGTCCCCACGTCGCGGCCACCATCATTTACTACAACCCCAGTTCCCGCAAGGCTGCGCTCGAGATTGCCTCGGCTATTCGGGTCAGTAGCTCGGCGGTGCATCCCTTGGGCGGAGCGAATCCAATCGCGGGATCTGCGAGTGATGACGTCATCGTGGTGCTCGGTCCCAACTCCGCGATCACCTAGAACTCAACTCTGGCTCGGTAGGTCCACCTTGTAGCGCTCGAGCGCGGCGCGAAGTACTTCGACGGCCATGGGGCGAAGTTCATCGAGGGGCCGGTTGCGATGACGACGCACGCCAAGATCAACCTGGGCCAGCGCGCGTACGCCAAAGAGCTGGGCGACGTCGATCAGCAGCGCGATCTCCACGCTGTAGTCGGGTTCGAGAAGAATCGCGTCGAGGGCCGCGCGCCGAAGCGCCGTTTCTCCGGCGAGTGGTTGGCGGATCTCGCCGAGTCCGGGGTAGAGCAGCGAGAGGATCGGTCGTGCCGCGAGTTCGTTTACCCGTCCGCCTCCGGTCGGCATGTCGTGCAAGGGGCGCTCGTAAAAGCCCTTCACCAGTTGAATGGCCGGTCGCTCGAGGAGGGGCTGGAGAAGACGGGCCACGTAGTCGGCGGCGGTGTTGAGTACGTCGGCGTCGAGAAAGACCACGATTTTCGACGTGCTCGACGATAGGCCGAGGCGCATCGCCGCGCCCTTGCCGCTCACTCCCTCAAGATGTACCACGCACGCGCCGTGATGGTCGGCCACGGTCGCGGTGTCATCACTGGAGTGATCGTCCACCACTACGAGTTCATCGACGAGGTCAGCGTGAATCTGCACCGTGTCCAAGACGGCGCCGATCGTCGCGGCTTCGTTTCTCGCGGGAATGATCACCGCGACGGTGGCGTCGCCCTTTAGCTCGGCCACGCGTTCGAGGACAAAGGGCTGGCGCGCGAGGGTCCAGGGCACTTCGGAACTCATCATCACGTCGAGGCTAGGTTCTCGGGCCGCGCTCTTGACAAATTGGAATGTCTGGGTCAGAATTGACGAATCATCCAGAGCGACTGAGGGACGGCCCCGCAGACGTCGCGACAACCAGTGTGAGTCCCGGGATTGTCCCTTCACACCAGGTGCCAAAGGCCGAACGATGAAGAGGGAGTTATGAGTTTCGCTACTGGTCTTATATGTAGAGAGTGTGGTACCGCCTACCCCAGCGAGGCGTTCTACGTCTGCGAGCACTGCTTTGGTCCCCTCGAGGTCGACTACGATCTCGCCTCGGCGAAAGGGGTTTTGACACGCCAATCGATCCTGGATGGTCCCCCTTCGATGTGGCGATACGGCGCCTTGTTGCCGGACCCGGGTGAGGCGCCGGTCGACCTCGGCGCGGGTTGGACGCCGCTACGTCGGGCCACGCGGCTCGCCGAAGTGCTCGGCGTGCGAGAACTCTGGCTGAAGGACGACACGCGCAATCCCACCGGATCGTTCAAGGACCGCGTGGTGTCGGTGGCGCTCTCGAGCGCGCGTCGCCTCGGCTTTACCACCGCGGCCTGCGCCTCGACGGGCAATCTCGCGACGTCGGTGGCGGCGCACGCGGCCTTCATTGGTTGGCCGAGTATCACCATTATCCCGGCTGACCTTGAGAAATCCAAGATCGCGATGACCGCCATCTTTGGTGGGACGGTACTGGGCGTCGAAGGTACGTACGACGACGTGAATCGACTGTGCGTCGAACTCGTCGCCGAACACCCGGAGTGGGCTTTCGTCAACATCAACATTCGTCCGTACTACGCCGAAGGATCGAAGTCCCTCGCCTTTGAGATCGCCGAACAACTCGGCTGGCGCACGCCCGACCAGGTCGTGGTGCCCGTGGCCTCTGGAAGCCAACTCACCAAAATCGCCAAGGGCTTTAAGGAGTTCGTCGAACTCGGTCTCGTGGACGGCCCCGCGCCCGTGCTCTTTGGCGCTCAGGCCCAGGGCTGCTCACCGATTGCCACCGCCTTCACCCAAGGTGCCGACGTGATCATTCCCCAGCGCCCCAACACCGTTGCGCGCTCCCTGGCCATCGGCAATCCGGCCGACGGTCCCTACGTGCTCGACGAGTTGCGCGCGAACGGCGGCGACTGTGGATCGGTGCCCGACGACGAGACCCTCGAGTGCATTGAGTTGCTCGCCAAGACCGAGGGCGTCTTCGCCGAGACGGCCGGGGGCGTCACGATCGCCTCTCTGCGCCAGTTGGTGGCTCGTGGTTCGATCGATCCGAACGGCTCGATCGTGGCGATCATCTCGGGCCACGGGCTAAAAACGCTCGACGCCGTGGTCGAGAGCGCCACGGTCAGCTCGACCATCACGCCCTCGCTCGCCGCGGCCGAAGAGGCTCTGCGGTTCCACCAGTTGGTGGCTGCGTCGTGAGCGTGATCGTGCGACTGCCTAGTCAACTGCGCTCGCTCGTGGGTGGCGCCGGCGAAGTGCCGGTCGACGCCGGGACCGTTCGTGAGGCAATTCTCGCCGTCGACGTGGCCTATCCCGGTCTCGCCGGGCGAATCCTCGACGACCGAGGCGCTCTGCGCCGTTTCGTGAACGTCTTCGTGGCCGACGAAGACGTTCGATTCCTCGACGGTTTGGACACCGTGCTCAAATCTGGCCAGACGGTTTCCCTGGTCCCGGCGGTGGCGGGGGGCTAGATTCGTCCGTTAGCACTCTCTGCAAGAGACTGCTAATATCGAGTGGCACCAAAAAGGTGTCTGCACTAGGAGGAATCACCGTGGCGAAACTGATCGCTTTCGACGAAGAGGCGCGTCGCGCCCTCGAGCGCGGCATGAACAAGCTGGCTGACGCCGTACGCGTCACCCTCGGGCCCAAGGGCCGCAACGTCGTGCTGGACAAGAAGTGGGGCGCGCCCACCATTACGAACGACGGCGTCTCCATCGCCAAGGACATCGACCTCGAGGACCCCTTCGAACGGATCGGCGCCGAACTCGTCAAGGAGGTCGCGAAGAAGACCGACGATGTCGCCGGTGACGGCACCACGACCGCGACCGTGCTCGCCTGGGCCATGGTGCGCGAAGGCCTAAAGAACGTCGCCGCAGGAGCGAATCCGATGTCGTTGAAGAAGGGCATCGAAGCGGCCGTGGAAGCGGCCGTCGCGTCGTTGGTGGATCTCTCCAAGCCTGCCGACACCAAAGAGCAGATCGCCCAAGTGGCGTCGATCTCCGCCGCGGACAACGAGATTGGCCAGATGATCGCCGACGCCATCGACAAGGTCGGCAAGGACGGCGTCATCACCGTCGAAGAGAGTCAGTCCTTTGGCATGGACATGGACCTCGTCGAGGGAATGCGCTTTGACAAGGGCTACATCGCGCCATATTTCGCCACCGACGTCGAGCGTCAAGAAGCGGTGCTCGAGAACGCGTACGTGCTGCTGGTGTCGAGCAAGATCTCGTCAGTGCGCGACGTGTTGCCCGTGTTGGAAAAGGTCATGCAATCGGGTCGTCCGCTGTTGATCATCGCCGAGGACGTCGACGGCGAAGCGCTGGCCACTCTGGTCGTCAACAAGATCCGGGGCACGTTCAAGTCCGTCGCGGTCAAGGCGCCGGGATTTGGCGAACGTCGCAAGGCCATGCTCCAAGACATCGCAATCTTGACCGGCGCGACGGTCATCTCGGAAGAGATTGGCCTCAAACTAGAGACCGCGACCCTCGAGCTTCTCGGCACCGCTCGCAAGGTCGTCGTCACGAAGGACGAGACCACCATCGTCGAAGGTGCCGGGTCCGACGCGGACATCAAGGGCCGCATCAGCCAGATCAAGGCTGAGATCGAGAACACCGAGTCCGACTACGACCGTGAAAAGCTCCAGGAGCGTCTCGCCAAGCTCTCCGGTGGCGTGGCCGTCATCAAGGTGGGCGCCGCGACCGAAGTCGAGTTGAAAGAGAAGAAGCACCGCATCGAAGACGCGGTGTCGACCACGAAGGCCGCGATCGAAGAGGGCGTGGTGCCCGGTGGTGGCGTGGCGTTGCTGCGCAGCCAATCGCGCATCTTGGAGGCCGCCGAGAAGTTAAGCGGCGACGAACAGACCGGTGCGCGCATCGTGGCCAAGGCCGTCGAGGCGCCGCTGAATCAGATCGCCGTCAACGCGGGCCTGGAGGGCGGGGTCATCGTGGACAAGGTCCGCAACCTGGCCAAGGCGACCGAAGGTCTTAACGCCGAGACCGGCGAGTACGAGGACCTCCTGAAGGCTGGCGTCATCGACGCGGCGAAGGTGACGCGTTCGGCGTTGCAGAACGCGGCGTCTATCGCGGCGCTCTTCCTAACTACCGAGTGCGTGATCGTCGACAAACCCGAAGAGAAGTCGCCGGCGCCCATGGGCGGGATGGACGACTACTAGGCCGTTTCACGTTTCATCGAGAGAACCGCGGGGTGTTGCCCCGCGGTTCTTTCGTTAGAGCGGCTCTTTGATTCTGGGCAATTGCTTCTAGCATGGGGTCATGACGACGCCTTCGCCCCTCACTTCGTCGCGCGGCCTGAACGTCGTGCACCTCTTTTGTCATCCCGAGCGCGACGTCGACGCCGGCGCACTCCGCAAGGCCGTCGACGACGCCAAGAGCGGCGGGCTTCAGGTGGTGACCGCCGCGATCGTGGGCGCCAAGGCCGACCTGTGCTTCATGGTGTTGGGCGAGAACCTGTGGGATCTTAGAAAGTTCCAATCCAGGGTGCAGGCGGCCGGTTTGAGCGTCGCCGAAAGTTACGTCTCGGTGACCGAGGTCAGTGAGTACGCCAGTGGCATGCCCGAGAAGATGCTCAACGATCGACTCTTCCCTAAGCTGCCCCCTGACAACATGAAGGCCTTTTCCTTTTATCCCATGTCCAAGCGCCGCGGCGACCTACGCAATTGGTACGCATTGAGTTACGAAGAGCGCGAGCAGTTGATGCGCCAACACGGCGCTATCGGGCGCACGTTCAAGGGCCGCATCCTTCAAGTCATCACCGGCTCGACGGGACTGGATGATTGGGAGTGGGGCGTGACGCTCTTTGGCGTGCACGTGGACGATCTCAAAGAGTGCGTGTACACGATGCGCTTCGACGAGGCCTCGACGTTGTACGCGGAGTTCGGCGCGTTCTACACGGGGCTGGTCGGCACCGTGGACGAAGTACTCGACGCCGCCTTGGCGTGAGTGGTGTGGCGGCGTCGTTGTGAGTAGCTCGGTTCCCGAGAAGACCCTTCGTCGTTGGGCCGAAGCGCTCGCGGGCGTCGCCAAGACCGGGCTGGGTTTCACCGACAGCCAGTACGAGCGCGAGCGCTTCGAGGAGGTCTTAAAGATCGCCGGCGACATCAAGGTCGCCGCCGANNCGCCGACGAGGGACTCGAGGGCGTGGAGGACGCCGACGAGTACGTCACGCAGTGGATGCGAGAAGTGGGCAGCGGCGTACCGGGCTATCAGACGCCGAAAGTCGCCGTGGGTGCAGCCGTGACCAACGATGAGGGCAAGCTGCTACTCATTCAACGGGCCGACTCGGGTATCTGGCTCTATCCGACGGGCTGGTGCGACGTGGGCT
>PKXH01000076.1 GCA_003133405.1 Acidimicrobiaceae bacterium
AGGGTTCCCCGACGAAGCGCGCGACGCATGTCCTCGCTGGAGATGTCCTCGTCGCCGAGAACCTTTTCCATCAGGTGATCGTCAAACCTCGTCAAGACGTCGAGCAAGTTCGCGCGCCAGACGTCGGCCAGTTCCTTCATGTCGGCGGGGACGTCGACGACGTCGAACTCTTCGCCCTTGTCGTCGTGATAGAGCGACGCCTTCATCGTGGTGAGATCGACGACGCCCCGGTAGGTGCCCTCGACACCGACTGGCAGTTGAATGACGGCCGGCACACAGTTCAGGCGGTCTTCGATCATGTCCACGCNNGGCCTGGCGCCAGACGGTCTCGGTCTGGGGCTCGACACCCGCCACGGCGTCAAAGACCGCCACCGCGCCGTCGAGCACGCGCAGCGAACGCTCGACCTCGACGGTGAAATCGACGTGACCGGGCGTGTCGATGATATTGATGCGGTTCCCGTTCCAGTAACAGGTGGTGGCGGCCGAGGTGATGGTGATGCCGCGCTCTTGTTCTTGGATCATCCAGTCCATGGTGGCGGCACCCTCGTGCACCTCGCCGATCTTGTAGTTCTTGCCCGTGTAGAACAAGATCCGCTCGGTGGTCGTGGTCTTGCCCGCGTCGATGTGGGCCATGATGCCAATGTTGCGAACTCTGTCCAGGGGGTATTCGCGTGCGGTCATTTCCTTACAGACTCTCTTTACTTACCAGCGGTAGTGGGCAAAGGCCTTGTTGGACTCGGCCATCTTGGCCATGTCCTCGCGGCGCTTGACGGCCGCGCCCACGCCGTTGCTGGCGTCAATGATCTCGTTGGCCAAGCGGTCGGCCATGGTCTTTTCGCGGCGCTTCTTGGCGAAGTCGGTGAGCCAACGAATGGCCAGCGTCGTGGAACGGCGCGGACGTACCTCGACCGGCACCTGGTAGGTGGTGCCCCCGACGCGTCGCGACTTCACCTCGAGCTCGGGACGAATGTTCTCCAGCGCGCGCTTCAAGGTCGCCACGGGGTCGCCCGAGGTCTTTTGCTCGACGAGCTCTAGAGCGGTGTAGACGATGCGCTCGGCGATCGTGCGCTTGCCGCGCTCGAGGATCTTGTTGGTCACCTGGGTGACGAGCACCGACTTATAGATCGGGTCGACGGGGATCTCACGTCGTACGGCGGGACCTTTGCGGGGCATTACTTCTCCCTCTTGGCGCCGTAGCGACTACGGGCCTGCTTGCGGTCGCGAACCCCCGAGGTGTCGAGCGCGCCGCGGATGATCTTGTAGCGCACGCCGGGCAGGTCCTTCACTCGTCCGCCACGCACGAGCACGATGGAGTGCTCTTGGAGATTGTGGCCCACGCCCGGGATGTAGGCCGTCACCTCGACCCCCGAGGTAAGGCGCACGCGCGCCACCTTGCGCAGGGCGGAGTTCGGCTTCTTGGGCGTGACGGTGTGCACGCGCGTGCACACGCCGCGGCGTTGCGGGGCCCCCTTGAGGGCCGGCGTCTTCGTCTTTGAAACCTTGTCCTGTCGGCCCTTTCGGACCAACTGTGCGATTGTGGGCACGAAAAACCTCTCATAGTGGTACATCTCGTTCCACGCCAGCGATGCCAGCGTGCGGACTGTCAATCCTACGACAAAGTGCCGACGTACGGCAAGCCCACCGCCGCTCGGCGAGAGCGGCGGTGAACTTGCGCGCTAGAGCGCCTGGCCGCCGAGTTGATCCTCGGGGTTGATGGCGTCGTTCTCAGGTAGGGCCGACTCGTCGTAGGTGGCGGTGCCGATGTTCTGAAAGGCACTCAAGTCAGCGCTGAAGGAGTCGTCACTGCTCAACTCGCCCAAAAGACTGGCCAGGTCGAGGTCGTCGTCCGAGACCTGCGCCCAGGCCGGCAACAGCTCGGCGTCGGGCATGTCGAGGCGCAGCTCGCGTCGGTTGTAGTACTCCAGGCCCGAACCGGCCGGGATCAGCTTGCCGATGATGATGTTCTCTTTTAGACCCACGAGGTTGTCGCGCTTGCCCTCGATGGCGGCCTCGGTCAAAACTCGCGTCGTCTCTTGGAACGACGCGGCCGAGAGCCACGAATCGGTGGCCAGCGAGGCCTTGGTGATACCCATCAACTGGGCCCGGCCGTCGGCGGCCTCTTTGCCGTTGGCTTCGAGCTCGTCGTTGGTGTCGTTGAAGAGCTTCACGTCAATGAGCGCCCCGGGTAGCCAGGTCGAGAGTCCCGCGTCCACGATCTGCACGCGGCGTGTCATCTGGCGCACGATGAGTTCGATGTGCTTGTCGTGAATCGACACGCCCTGGTCGCGGTAGACGTTCTGCACCTCTTCGACGAGGTACTGCTGGGTCTCGCGAGTACCGCGGAACTTCATCATCAACTTCGGATCGAGCGGTCCGTCGTGCAACGGCGTGCCGACTTCGACCTCTTGGCCGTCCTCGACGAGCAAGTGGCGCGCGATCGAGATCGACTCCTCTTGGACCTGTCCCTCGTCGCCGACGATGGTGACCTTACGCTCGCGCCCGATCAGCTCGACGCGCACCGCGCCCGAGAACTCGGCCACGGCGGCGGCGCCCTTGGGGGTGCGCGCTTCGAACAGCTCGACCACGCGCGGCAGGCCGTGAGTGATGTCGCTCTCGGTCACGCCACCGGAGTGGAAGGTGCGCATGGTGAGTTGGGTGCCCGGCTCGCCGATGGACTGCGCGGCGATGACCCCGACGGCCTCGCCGAGCTCGACCAGTTGGTGGGTCGCGAGCGAGAGGCCGTAGCACGCGGCGCACACGCCTTGAATGGCGTCACAGGTCAACGTCGTACGGACCCGCACGCGCGAGACGGACTCGTCGTCGCGAATCCGCTCGACGTCGTCCATCAACAACATGGTGCCGGCGCTGATGAGCGTCCCGTCACTGAGCGTGACGTCCTCGGCGATGACCCGACCCCAGAGCTTGGTCTCGAGGTGCGCGCGCTGGGCCCGGGTGTCGGGCGCGACGTGCTCGATCCACATGCCGCGCGCGGTGTGACAGTCGAACTCCTTGACGATGAGCTCCTGGGCCACGTCCACCAATCGGCGCGTCAGGTAGCCCGAGTCCGCGGTGCGTAGCGCGGTGTCCCCCAGGCCCTTGCGGGTGCCGTGGGTCGAGATGAAGTACTCCAAGACCGAGAGCCCCTCGCGGAACGAGGACTTGATCGGACGGGGAATCATCTCACCACGGGGGTTGGACACGAGGCCCTTCATGGCGGCGATCTGACGGATCTGCTGGCTGTTACCGCGAGCGCCCGAGTCCACCATCATGCGGATGGGATTCTCCGGAATGGCGTTCATGGCCCGGTCGGTGGCGTCGCCGACCTCCTTGTTGGCGTTCGTCCAGATCTCGATCTCTTGCTGGCGGCGCTCGTCGTCGACGATCACCCCGCGCCGGTAGTTGGTCTCGACCTTGGCGGCCTGCTCCTCGTACTTGTTCAAAATCGCGGACTTCTCTGGGGTCGTGACGATGTCGTCGATCGAAATCGTCAGGCCCGACTTGGTCGCGAAGCGAAAGCCCAGGGACTTGATCGCGTCGAGCGACGCGGCGACCTCTTGACGCGAGTAGCTCGCCGAGATCTCTTCGACGATCGTGCCGATGGGAATCGCGTTCTTGCCGATCAACTCGTTCACGTAACGAAAGCCAAAGGGCAGCGCCTCATTGAACAGGACCCGTCCGGCGGTGGTGACCAGCGAGCGGCCCACGCCCGAGACCTCAACGCCCGCGGCCTCTAAGCGCGCGTCGAGCGAGGTGCCCTCGAGGGGCCGGATCTCGATTGGCGCGCGCAGTCCCAGCAGCTTGTCGAACACCGAGTTCTCGATCTCATAAACGTGTCGGTAGACCTTGGGGTGCTCGACCTCGGCCTCGCTGGGCAACGTCAAGTAGTACGCGCCAAAGACCATGTCCTGGGACGGCTCGGTGATGGGGCGTCCCGTCGCGGGGGTGAAGATGTTGTTCGTCGAGAGCATCAAGATGCGCGCCTCGGCCTGGGACTCGGCCGAGAGCGGCACGTGCACGGCCATCTGGTCNNGCGTTGAACGCCTTGCAGACGAGCGGGTGGATCTGAATCGCCTTGCCGTCGACCAGTATCGGCTCGAAGGCCTGAATACCGAGACGGTGCAGGGTCGGCGCGCGGTTCAACAGCACCGGGTGCTCGCGGATGACCTCTTCGAGCACGTCCCAGACCACCGTCTTGCGCCGTTCGACCATGCGCTTGGCGCTCTTGATGTTCTGGGCCATCTGGGTCTCGATGAGGCGCTTCATCACGAAGGGCTTGAAGAGTTCNNTGCCGAGCAGGTTCTGACGGAATCGACCTTGCTTGCCCTTCAACATGTCCGAGAGACTCTTCAGGGGCCGACCGCTCTGTCCGGCCACGGGCCGGCCTCGACGTCCGTTGTCAAAGAGTGCGTCGACGGCCTCTTGGAGCATGCGCTTTTCGTTGTTCACGATGATGTCGGGCGCGCCCAGGTCGAGCAGACGCTTCAGGCGGTTGTTGCGGTNNAGGTCCGGCGGGATGACCGGCACGGCCTCCAGGATCATGGCGCGCGGGTCGTTCAGGCGGTGACCGTGGTCGTCGCGACGGTTGAAGGACTGCACGATGGCCAGACGCTTCAAGAACTTGGCGTGACGTTGCGCGCTCAGGGGCTTACGGCCATCCTTCGCGTCGATCATCTCGCGCATGACCTTCTCTTCGTCGTCGAGGTTCATTCGGTCGATCAACTGGAGAATCGCGTCGGCGCCCATGCCGCCTTCGAAGTAGTCGCCGTAGCGAAAGTCCATCTCGCGATAGAGCACTTCGTCCTCGATGATCTGGCGCGAGTGAAGGGCCTCGAAGGTGTCAAAGGCCTGCTTGGCGAGCTCGCGCTCTTCGGCGAAGCGCGAACGAACGCCCTCGAGCTCCTTCTCGGTGCCGCGCTGCAGGGCCCGCAGTTCGGACTCCTTGGCGCCGTCGGCTTCGAGCTTGACGGCGCGCGCCTCGATCTCTTTCAACTTGTTGTCCAGCGCCTTGACTTCGCGCTCGGCGATCTCGACCAACTCGTCGTTCAGCCCGACGCGTAGCTCGGCCAAGTCGCCGTGGCGGCGATCGACGTCGACGTAGGTGACCATGTGCGCGGCGAAGTAGATGACCTTCTCTAGCTGCTTGGCCTTGAGTTCCTCTTTGGGGGCGGTGCCCATCAAGAGGTACGCCAGCCACGAGCGGGTCCCGCGCAGGTACCAGATGTGCACCACCGGGGCCGAGAGCGCGATGTGGCCCATGCGCTCGCGGCGCACCTTGTCGCTCGTCACTTCGACGCCGCAACGCTCGCAGACGATGCCCTTGAATCGGACGCGCTTGTACTTGCCACAGGCGCACTCCCAGGCCTTCTGGGGCCCGAAGATCTTTTCGCAGAACAGCCCGTCCTTCTCGGGACGCAGCGTGCGGTAGTTGATCGTC
>PKXH01000020.1 GCA_003133405.1 Acidimicrobiaceae bacterium
GGTTACGGGCGAGAGAGGACGATGGGCGTAGCGCCGGTCAGTTCACGCAACTCGTCGAACGTCGTGGCGAAGACCGCGTTGGGCGTGCCACAGGCCGACCAGATCTCGTGAAAGTCGCTCAGCGCGACATCAATGAAGACCCGAAGGCGCGACGGCCATCCCACCGGCGAAACGCCCCCGATGGGCTGACCGGTCGACGCGCGCACCTCTTCGGCGCTGGCCCGACGAAGGTTCGTACCCCCGACGAGTTCGGCGAACTCAGCGGTGTCGACGCGAAAGGCGCCACTCTTAAGGATCACGATCGGCTGCCCGTCAAGCACGAACACGAGACAGCTCGCGATGGCGCCAATCTCACATCCCAACGCCGTGGCCGCCTCGGCCGCGGTTTTAGTGGACGCACTGAACTGGTGAAACGGACCCTTGATCCCCCGTTCGCGCAGCGCCATCGCGACGCGAGCGGCGCTCGGGTGGAGACCCTCCGTGTCCTCCACCGCCTTAGCCTTCGACGGACTCGCCGAGGTAGACCGCGCGCACACGCTCGTCGTGCAGCAGATTCTTCGCCAAATCGCCAAAGGCAATCCGGCCGTTCTCCATGACGTAGCCCCGATCGGCGAGGCGCAGCGCGTGCGCCGCGTTCTGCTCGACCAAGAACACGGTCGTACCGCTGTCGCGAATCTCGCCGATAATGCCAAAGATCGTCTCGACGATCATCGGCGCGAGCCCCATCGAGGGCTCGTCCAAGAGCAGGAGCCGTGGACGGCCCATTAACGCCCGTCCGATCGCGAGCATCTGTTGCTCGCCGCCCGAAAGGTTCGCGCCGATCAGCTTGCGCCGATCCTTCAGAATCGGAAACGTGGCGTAGATCTTGTCCATGTCGTCGCTGGTCGAGCCCCTGCGCGTGAAGGCCCCCATCTCCAGGTTCTCCTGCACGGTCATCTGGGGGAAGATCCGCCGACCTTCGGGTACGTGACAGATGCCCAGCTGGGCGAAGTCGTGGGCCTTGGTGTGCGTGACGTCCTTACCTTCAAAGAGAATCTGTCCACTCGCGGGCGCGTGCAGGCCCGAGAGCATACGTAGGGTCGTCGACTTTCCCGCGCCATTCGCGCCCAGAAGCGTCACGATCTCACCCTGTTCGACGTTGAACGAAATTCCGTGCAGTGCGGTGATGGTGCCGTAGCGAACGACGGCGTCTTTGACGTCCAGCATCACTTGCTCTCCGCCTCTTCGGTCGAGGTGCCCAGGTAGGCCTCGATGACCACGGGGTTCGCGCGCACCTCTTCGGGCGAGCCTTCGGCGATGACGCTTCCGAAGTTCAACACGTAGATCCGTTCGGCGAGGGCCATGACCAGCTTCATGTCGTGCTCGATCAATAGAATCGTTACGCCCATTTCGTCTCGCACACGGCGAATGAGTTTGGCCAATTCGATCTTCTCCGAAGGATTGGTCCCGGCGGCCGGCTCGTCCAAGAGCAGCACCTGGGGATTGGTGGCGAGGCCTCTGGCGATCTCCAAACGACGGCGATCGCCGTAGGAGAGCGAGGCCGAGATCGTGTTGGCTTTTTCACTGAGTCCCACGAACCGCAAGAGCTCGACGGTGCGCGCGTCGGATTGCCTCTCACCACGTCGCGTCGCGGGACCACGCAACATCGCGCCTACGACACCGATGCCGTGATGGCTCTCAGCACCGATCTTTACGTTCTCGAATGTGGTCATGGCGCTGAACATTCGCGACGCCTGAAACGTACGGGCCACGCCGGCGTTGGCCATGCGGTGCGCCTTTTTGCCGATGATCGACATGGGCTTGCCGTTTTTCCCCACGAAGGTGATCGTGCCGTCCTGGGGCTGGTACACCCCGGTCAATGAGTTGAAGAGCGACGTTTTGCCCGCGCCGTTGGGACCAATGACGGCCAGTATCTCACCGCGGTCCTGGTGCAAACTCACGTCGTTGAGTGAAATCACCCCGCCGAAACGCAGCGTCACGTGATCGACGTCGAAGATCAGGTCGCTCACGTGTCGTCTCCGGTCAGCACCTCGTCCAAATGTCCCTCATGATCGGCTTCTGAGAGTTTGATCTCTCGCTTTCGCCGTTTCGAGGGAATGAGGCCCGCCGGACGAAAGATCATCATCGTGACCAGCAACGCACCGAGATAGATATACAGGTCCGAGGGCTGATAACCCGATGGCGGCGAGTGAAACAAATACGCCGTCACCGTCTGGATGAGAATTGCTCCAAAGACGACACCGGCGATTGAGCCCATGCCACCCAAGATGACCAGTACCAACACGTTGATCGAGAATTGCAAGGTGAAGCTCGCCGGGAAGATGTAGAACAACTGGCTGGCCGTCAGGAAGCCGGCGAACCCCGCCGAGGCCGCCCCAATGGCGAATGCCATGACCTTGTACTTCAAGGGGTTAATGCCCACCGACTCCGCGGCGACTTCGTCTTCACGAATCGCGGTCCACGCTCTTCCGATCCGCGAACGTTCCAACAGCGAGAAAATGATGATAAACAGCACCACGAAACCCAACACCAAGTAGTAGTAGGGCACGGGCTTGAGCCCCCAGGAGTACTTAATGGGTCCGAGATGGATCGACGGGTGGGGGATCTTATTCGTACCCAGCGAGCCGCCGGTGATGCCGTAGAGGTTGTTGGCGAAGATGGTGATGATCTCGCCAAAGCCCAAGGTCACGATGGCCAAGTAGTCGCCCCGCAGGCGCAGCGTGGGGGCACCCAGAATGACGCCCGCCAACATCACGATGAAAATGGCCACGGGAATGGCGAAAAAGGGATTGAGCGGGTGATGGAACAGGGCCGGGGTCGGCAGGGCGCCGGTGACCCAGGCGGTGGTGTAGGCGCCGATCGCGTAGAAGGCCACGTACCCGAGGTCCAAGAGGCCGGCAAATCCGACCACCACGTTCAGACCGATCGCCAAGAGCACGTACACCGCGATCTGTTCAACCATGGCGGCCTGCCAGAACGGCGCGGTCTCGATGTGGGGCAAGAGGATCGCGACCAC
>PKXH01000049.1 GCA_003133405.1 Acidimicrobiaceae bacterium
CTCGAGGCGCGCCGCTTGGAAGATCCAATCCCGCGCCTGCGCAACTATTTGACAGCGATTGGCGTGCTGGATGACACGTTGGAAGAGCAGATGCGCGTCGCCATCGTCGAGGAGATCGCGGCCGGGGTCGCCGCGGCGGAGGCGCATCCGCCGCCCACGCCGGGCCAGGTCTTCGACTACGCGTACGCCGACTTCTCGCCGCGAATTCTTCGTCAGCGCGAGGAGATTATTGGGAACGTACTGGAAGGAGACGCGTAATGGCTGTCCTAACGATGGTCGAGGCGATTCGCCAGGCCCTAGAGCAGGAAATGGAACGCGACGAGCGCGTCATGATCCTCGGTGAGGACGTCGGAAGACTCGGCGGCGTCTTTCGAGCCACCGACGGGCTGCAAGCTCGCTTTGGCCCGGCGCGCGTGTTTGACACACCACTCGCCGAAGCGGTCATCGCGGGCGCTTCGGTGGGCCTCGCCATGAGCGGGATGGTGCCGGTCGCGGAGATGCAGTTCCTTGGCTTTTCCCACCAGGCGTTTCACCAGATCGCCGATCAGATCGCCCGTTACCGCTTCCGCTCCCAGGGGCGTTACCCAATGCAGATCACGATCCGCTCGCCCTTTGGTGGCGGGGTCCGCACGCCGGAGATGCATTCGGATGCGCTCGAGGCCCAGTTCGTGCAGTGCCCGGGCCTGAAGATCGTTATGCCGGCCTCAGCCTACGATGCCAAGGGCCTTCTCCTCGCGGCGATCCGCGACCCCGACCCCGTGTTGTTTTGCGAGCCATTGCGCGGGTACCGCCTTGTCAAGGACGAGGTGCCCGAGGGGGACTATACGGTTCCCTTCGGCACGGCGAGGGTCGTGCGCGAAGGTACGGACGTGACGCTCGTGGCCTGGAGCGCCGCGGTGCAGTTGTGCGAGCGTGCGGCCGAGCGCGCCGCCGAGGAGAATATATCGTGCCGGATTCTTGACCTGCGCACGCTCGTACCGCTGGATGTGGAGGCGCTCGCGCACTGTGCCGAGGTGACGGGCCGGGTCGTGGTCGTGCACGAGGCTCCCTACACCGGGGGATTCGGCGCAGAGGTCATCGCCACCATCCAAGAAGAGGCGTTCTACGCCCTCGAAGCACCAATCGCACGCGTCACGGCGCCCGACACGCCGTACCCGATTGCCGGCGTGGAGGAGTTCTATATCCCCAATGAGCAACGGGTGCTGGCTGCGGTGCGTCGCACGGTGGGGACCGCGGCATGAGGCGCGATTTTCAGATGCCGGACATCGGTGAAGGCATCGCCGAAGTCGAGATCATCGAGTGGCATATTGGCCTTGGCGACCAGATTCAACCCGACCAGATCGTGGCGACCATCCAAACCGACAAATCCGTAGTGGAGATGCCGACCCCCCTGGGAGGCACGGTCGTCTTTCTGGGTGCCGAAGCGGGGGATCTGCTCGCGGTCGGCAGTGTGCTCATTGCCGTGGAAGCTGAAGGCGAAGTGACGGCCGAGGTTCCGCCCGGCGCCGGCTTGGCTAGTGCGTCATCCTTGGCGCACACGTCTGAGGCCCGGCTCGGCGCTCGCGACGCCGTCGCGGAGTCGACAAGCCGGGCCGAAGAGCCATCGTCGATCCGAGTGAAGGCCGCACCCTCCGTGCGCCGACTCGCCGCCGAGCGCGGCGTGGATCTCGCGGCGATCCGCGCGACCGGACCCGGTGGGCGAGTGACCCGTGAAGACGTGCTCGGGGCCGGGGCTGGGTCCACGGCCGGTGCGCCCGCTGACTCGGGCGCGCAGGACGAACCCGACCGTGCTTCTGGGGCCAGACGACCGGCGGTTCCTTCCGCGAGCGACGAGGACGACGAGCATGTCCCCCTGCGCGGTCTTCGACGCCAGATCGCCAAGAAGATGGTCGAGTCGTGGCGCACGGTGCCGCACATCATTGACTATCGCGAGGTCGACGCTTCGCGGCTCATCGACGTGCGACACGCGTTTCGCGAGGCACGCCCGGAGTATGCCGGCGTGCTCACGTACCTGCCGCTGTTTGTCAAGATCACGGCCATCGCACTGGGTCGCCATCCGCTCATGAACGCGTCGTTCGACGAAGAGGCAAGCGAGTATGTGCTGCACCGGCGAATACACATTGGGATCGCCACCGCGACGAGTGATGGATTGCTCGTTCCCGTCGTTCGCGATGCGGACCGCAAATCCACTCTCGAGCTCGCCGTCGAACTTGGCGAGCTGGTGGAAATGGCGCGAACCCGCAAGGCGTCGCTAGAACAACTCACTGGCGGCACGTACACGGTCAATAACCTGGGGTCAATCGGGGCCTCGATGGGCACGCCCATCATTCGCACCCCGGAAGTCGGCATCACCGGATTCGGCCGGATCACCGACCGCGTGGTGGCGCGCGATGGTGTGCCGGTCGTACGTCCAATCATGATGCTGTCGTCGGTGGGGGACCATCGGCTGCTCGATGGTGACACGCTCGGGTCGTTCACGGCAACGCTGGTTCAACTGCTGGAGAACCCCGATGAGCTGCTGGCGGAGTTGGCCTGATGGTGGTTGGCGAGATGGCCGAGGGAGTTGATTTTCTCGTGGTCGGCGGCGGTCCCGGCGGCTACGCGGCAGCGCTGCGCGCCGCGCAACTCGGTCGCGAAGTAGTGCTGGTTGAGCGCGATGGCGCGGCCGGCCTTGGTGGCACGTGCGTGCGGGTGGGTTGCATTCCGAGCAAAGCACTCATTGAGCTCGCCGAGACGCGTCATCGCGCCCGATCGTTCGAAGTGGCGGGCCTGGATGCCGGCTCGCTCGATATTGACCTCGCACGCTTTCAGACCTGGAAGGACGGAATCGTCGGGGGGCTGTCGCACGGCGTCGAGACGCTGTTGCGACACGAACGGGTCAGGGTCGTGTCGGGCACGGCGACCTTCAACAAGCCGAACCGGGTCGCGGTGGCTCTGCCCGATGGCAACGTCACCTTCTTCGAATTTCATAGCGCCGTCGTCGCGACCGGGTCGCTACCCGTGGAGCTCGCGGTGCTACCGCGCGATGGTGTGCGTGTCCTCAATTCGACCGACGTGCTGGCGCTCACCGAGGTGCCGGCGTCGGTCGTCGTCGTCGGCGCAGGCTATATCGGAGTCGAGCTGGGGACGGCCTTGGCGAAACTTGGTTCGCGCGTGACGATCATCGAAGCCTTGGATCGTGTGCTGCCCGGGATGGAGCAGGCTATCGGGCGCGTCATGCTGAAATCGTTGACGCGGCTTGGAATTGAGGTGCTGCTTGGGGCTGAAGTCGTGGGGCTCGATGATTCTGATCTCGTAATTCGGGTGAATGACGTGGAGCGCCGTCTGGATGCGGCGTGCATTGTCGCGGCGGTCGGACGAAGGCCCAACACTCGCGACATCGGATTGGAGACGACCGGTGCGCACCTCGCGCCAGACGGAACGGTGAAGGTCGACTCGAGTCTGCTGGCCGCTCGGGGCGTCGCGGCCATCGGCGACATCACCCCGGGGCTGGCGCTCGCGCACAAGGCGACGGCGCAGGCGGAGGTTGCCGCTGAGTCGCTTTCGGGTCTGGCGCGCACGTTCGATCCGTTAGTCGTGCCCGCCGTCGTCTTCTCCGACCCCGAAGTCGCGACGGTGGGGCTGACCGAAGACGCGGCTCGTGCGCTGGGGCTGGACGTCGCGGTTGCACAGTTCCCCCTGACGGCCTCGGGCCGGGCGGCGACGCTTGGTGCGCCCGAGGGGTTTGCGCGCCTCATTGTGGACCGGGGCCAAGACGCGGTGGTGGGTGTGCATCTCGTAGGACCGTTGGTTTCCGAGCTCGCGGGCGAGGCGGCGCTCGCGGTGGAGATGGGCGCGAGTCCCGAGGACATTGCTGGCACCATCCATCCCCATCCGACAATCAGCGAGTCCCTTCACGAGGCGGCGCTGATGCTGGTCGGTCGCCCGCTGCACGTCGTCGTGAGCGCAAAGAGTCGAACGACCTGATCATCTCGTTGCGGGATTCTCCACGATTCGGCATCGATCCTTCCAACGAAAAGCGATCTCGCACTGGGCATTACCGCGGATTGCGAGCACCGTTAACCGTAATGACAGTTCGGATGACTCAACCCATTACGTTTCCCGTGGTATTGGCGTTGAACTGCCGCTTGCGCGAAAACGCTCCAAGATTGATGTCGTTGCCCGTATGTTCGCCCACGTAGTGCAGTGGTTCTTCGTCGTGATCGTGCCCCGCTTCGACACTTTCAACCAGCCGGGCTAGAAACCTTCCGACCAGTGGTGCATTCTTGAACTGGTTCCCGCTCGTGCCCATGGCAACGTAGAAGCCCGCGAGGTCGGTACGGTCGTAGATCGGCTGCCAGTCGTCGGACACGTCATAGACGCCGGCGACGCCCTTGGGCGTGATGGGCACTCCTAGCGTCGAGAGGCGCCGCGCCGCTCGCGTGACTTGGCGCTCGAAGCACGATGCCGTGACGCTCGGACTGGACTCGTCAGGATCTTCGATCCAATCCAGCGCATCGCACTCCGGCTCCGTTCCACCGACCATGATCTTGTCGCCCGCCGCGGCCCGGATATAGGTTCCTAGGTCCAAGTCGGCGATGCTGGGGCCAAGGGCGCCGTCGGCATTGAAGCCGGGTGGTGCTTGAACGTAATGCACCTCTTGTCGCAGGGGGCGCACGCCGATGGTGAACTCTGCTCCCACTCCGGCCATGCGATTGATCCGACCGGACCATGGCCCGGCGGCGTTAATCACCACCGGCGATTCGATTTCTTCCCCACTGCTGAGTTCCACGCCAGCGACTCGCTCATTGCGTTGGATGATCTTGGTGACGGTGCGGTTGAGCAGCAGTGTGGCCCCTAAACGCTGCGCGGCAGTTATCAGGTTTTGGGCCGCGAGCTGAGGGTCATTGACAAAGCCGGCCTCTGGCATGAAGAGTCCGCCAATTTCGTGGTCGGCGCCGTGAAAGAACGCGTCATCGTCAATCCGTTTGGGTGGCCAGTACGCGCTCGCGTCGATGCCGGGAATGCGGGCTCGCAGTGCGGCGGCATCCCACTCTTCATAGGTCACTCCAACCTGCTCAAAGAGTGCGATGGCTCGCTCACGCGGAGTAACCGGAGTGTCCAACACGATCATCCCCGTCTGTTGAAACGCTGCGAGCCCGTGCCCGTCGGCGCAACCTAGGTGTTCGGACCAGGCTTCCCAGCAATGTTTCGCTTCCCAGGAGGTGGCAACTCCGTCTCGAGTCGAGTAGTTGAACCGGATGATGGCACTCGAGGCGCTGGTGGACCCATGGCCGGGGGCGCCCTCTTTTTCGACGACCACGACGACCAGACCCAGCTTCGCGAGCTCGAACGCGATGGAGCCCCCCATCACGCCCGCACCCACGACGAGGGCGTCCGCAGTAAGGGACATTCAGCCTCCGAACAGTAAAGCGCTGTCTACTAAATCCTCTCGCAGTCTAAGGGAGCGGGATCGCCGCTTATTGTTTGACCCGGTCACTTGCGAGTGACTTGTGACGCCGCCGGCCGCGCCGTGGATGATGGCGAGACCACAGTTGATGGCCGAGATTATGGCACTGCTCCACTCGCGAGCGTCGAGCAACGAATTGGATCCTGGTGTCGACGGACCAGTCGCTATGGTTCGTGGTAATGGTTGACGTGACGAACGATAGAGGGAAGCGGGGTTCCCCCGCTGACACCTTCGTGAGTTGGTACGTCGTTGTCGTTGAGTACGCGATCGTGGCCAGTCTGTTGCTGGTGGCCAGCGTCGTCTTGGTGCGCACGCTGGTCAACTTCTTCAGCAACTGGGGAGCGCTCTCCCAAGCGGTCGTGGCGGCGATCGACGGCATTCTCGTGGTCATCATCCTGCTCGACATCGCCCACACCGTCTTTGGACATCTGCGGACCTCAATTTTTCCGGTACGGCCGTTCCTCGTGATTGGCATCTTGGCCGGCGTTCGAGACATTCTGAGCGCCTCCGCGCGCTTGACCTTCGGCACTTCCTTGACCCGGGCGAGTTTCAACGACACATTGATCTCCCTCGGCGTCGGCGTCGGCGTGGTGGTCTTCCTTCTTCTGGGTCTGTTCATCCTGCGCTTCAGTCGCCACGTCTCGGACCACGGCGACGAGTGAAGTGCCGTCGTTGAGCACTGCGTCCAAAGTCCACGTGGCGCCATCGAGGTAAGCGTCACGTTGCGCTCATGATTCTGCCTCGTCGGGCGAATGAAGTGCGGCCCGCAATGTGACCTTGTCCCCTAGTCGTCGTTAAGGCCGTGTCGGTAGCCTCGGGTTAGGAGGAATCGAGGCCGCGTATGCACCGCATTGTGATTCTCGGCGCCGGAACCGGCGGCACGCTCGCCGCGAATCGGTTGCGACGGGCCCTCGGCCCCCACGACGCGTCGATCATTTGCGTTGACCAAGACGACCGGCACGTCTACCAGCCGGGCCTGCTCTTCGTCCCCTTTGGTCGCACTGGCCTTAACGAGCTCATCCGGCCCCGCGCTCGACAGATTCATCGCGGCATCGAGTACCGGTGCGACGTGGTGGAGAGCGTCGATATTTTCGCCCACGTCGTGCACCTGGCGAAGGGCGGCGAGCTCGCCTACGACGTGCTGGTGGTGGCCAGCGGTGCCGTGCTGGCGCCCGAGGAGACGGAGGGCCTGACGGGGCCCGGGTGGATGGAGAAGGTGTTCACCTTTTACACGCCCGACGGCGCCGCCGCACTGGCCAAGGCAATGGCGACGTTCTCCAGCGGCCGGATTGTCGTCAACATTGTCGACCTGCCCATCAAGTGTCCGGTCGCGCCCCTTGAATTCTGTTTTCTGGCGGACGCGTACTTCCGCCAACGCCAACTTCGAGATCGTGTCCAGTTGTCGCTCGTCACTCCACTCGATGGCGCCTTCACCAAACCCATCGCCGCCAAGCATCTCGGTGGCATGCTTAGCGAACGCGGCATCGAGCTCGTCACTGAATTCAATACGGGCGAAGTCGACGGAACGGGCGGACGGCTCATATCCTTCGACGGGCGCGAGGTGCCTTTCGATCTCGCGGTGGTGATTCCGGCCCACAGCGGCGCGCCGTACGTGGCCAAGTCCCCAGGACTGGGTGACGCCCTAGGGTTCGTGCCGACCGACGAACATACGCTGCAGAGTCTCGCCGCGCCCAACGTTTTCGCCATTGGCGACGCGACGTCGCTGGCGGTCTCGAAAGCCGGTTCGGTCGCGCATTTCGAGGGTGAAGTGCTCGTGGAGAACATCCAGCGGTTCCTAAAGGGCGAACCTCTCGACGCCTCCTACGACGGGCACGTCAACTGCTTCATCGAGACCGGTTCGTTCAAGGCGCTGCTCATTGACTTCAATGACGAAGTTGAACCCGAGACCGGTCACTACCCGGGCCGCGTTGGTTTGCCGCTGCTCAAAGAGTCGCGTCTCAATCACTTGGGCAAGCTGATGTTCCAGTGGTTCTACTGGCACCTCTTGTTGCCGGGGCGCAACGTGCCCGGGATCAGCAGCGCCATGCCGCTCAAGGGAAAAGATCGTCCGGTCGCAAAACGTAGAGAAGAGGTAGCACGATGAGTGTTGAAACAGTTGCGGGGGTGAGTCTGGACCTCAATGAGGAGGGCTTCCTCACGGACCCGAGTCAGTGGAATGAAGACGTGGCCGTGGCGTTGGCGCGCCGCGAAGGCATCGATCCACTGAGTGAGCGCCACTGGGAGGTCATTCGATTCATGCGGCACGAATTCGAGACCAAGGGAGCGGGACCCAGCGTGCGAATGCTCGCGAAGACCTCGGGCGTGCCCATCAAAGAGCTTTATGAGCTCTTTCCCAAAGGTCCGGCCAAGCTGGCCGCCAAGATCGCGGGCATACCGAAGCCGCGGGGTTGCATCTAACGACGAGGTCAAGAAAGGAGTATCACCATGAGCGATTCGATTAAGAAGGTGTCGATCATCATCTCCAAGGGATCACTGGAGGGCATCTACCCCGGTCTGATCATGGCGAACGGCGCCCGAGCGGAGGGCATTGAAGCAAATCTCTTCTTCACGTTCTTCGGTCTGGACGCCATCAACGCCAAGCGGTTGGACCGGATCAAGGTGGCGGCCGTCGGAAACCCGGGCATGCACATGGCCAGCCTGCTCGGCGTCCTGCCCGGCATGTCGGCGATCGCGACCCACATGATGCAAAAGAAGATGGAGGCGTTCGACATTCCGGGGATTCCCGAGTTCATGGAGATGATCGCCGACTCCGGGTGCGGGATGTACGCGTGCAAAGCGTCGGCGGACCTGTTTGGTTTCTCCAAGGATGACTTCATAGATCAGGTCCAGGACATCATCACGGTGGGCGAGTTCTACCTGAAGGCGGCCGGCGGGGAGATTATCTTTACCTGACCCTCGCAACGTCTCGATGCACGGGCAGTCTTGTGAATACCCCTGGGGTATACCCAGGCACCGTGACCGAGGAATTGGGTCACCGGGCCAACGAAACCAACGACGCACGTCGCGATGGGTGAAGGGAAGTGGGCGGGGACGCCGCGCATCGTCGCGGCGACCCCGTCCTAGCGTTGTCCCGTATTGCTAATCTCCATGAGCAGTCGAGCCACTTCCTTCGTTATGGCGGGGCCAGTGACGACAATGTGTCACCGATCAGCCGTAGTGAAAAGCATGAACAGCCTTTACCCGAAGGAAGTTATGGCACTGCATCTCAGTACGAGCCGCTGTCGAGCAGTAGGTGCCGCCGTCGTGACGCTGTTCGTTGTTTCACTGTCGTTGGCGGGATGCTCATCTGGTGGTACCAACGTGGCGTGTAGGGTCCCGGCGCTGACTGCCCTCCCGGGGGTGTCGAACACCACGCTTCCGCCAAGTCACGACAACGACGTGGGCGACGCACGCATTCCTGACACGACCCCCGACGCGGATGTCGATGCGAATCAAAGGCACAAGGTCTGTTCGCCATTGAAATGAGCCACTCATACTTGACAATGACGACGAGCACGTGTTCGCGAACGTAAGTAAGTGATTACCGCTCGGCGTTCTCCGGACGAGGGCTTCGAAGGAGATGGTGGGGAAGTGATCCAACTTCGTTTTGGAACTGACATGATCAAAGTGTCAACCATATCGACAGCAGTCCCTTTCCCAGACCCGGACTATGTAATGCAGCTACGAGGTTTGTTCCGATGAATTCCTCATCAATTGAGCCCAGCCCTTCGCTAGCCTCTTCTCAAGATTGAGGGTGTCCAGTTCACGAAGTTGCTTGACGTGAAGGGTGACGCGAATTTGACTTGGTCCTCGTAAATGGTGAGGTTCGGCGCTTCGAAAGACTCGTCAACTTCTTGAGATGCAAATGGAGTGGTCAATGAGATTGTCCGATGAACTAGTAGTAGGCGAGCGTCTCGATCGAGTGTTGCTCGTGACCCTAAACCGCCCGTCTCGGCTCAACGCATGGACGGACGAGCTAGAGGAACAATACTTTGACGTGCTGACAGAAGCCGATGCGAATCCCGCCGTGCGAGCAGTTGTCGTAACGGGAGCGGGTCGTGGATTTTGTGCTGGCGCCGACATGGAGAATCTCAAGGCCGCTTCTAGCGGGAGTCTGAAAGTGGTGCCTCGAAATCGTGCTCGAGACCTTCCCCTGACGATACAAAAACCAATGATCGGCGCCATCAACGGCGTGGCCGCGGGTTTGGGTGTCGTTGAAGCTCTTTACTTCGACGTTCGGTTTGGAAGTCCGAACACTCGGTTCACCACCGCCTTTGTCCGGCGGGGCCTCATCGCGGAGTACGGGATAGCTTGGTTGCTGCCTCGCGCCGTAGGCGCGAGTCGGGCGGCCGATCTTCTCCTATCTGGAAGAATGGTTGACGCCGAGGAAGCTCTCCGGATTGGCCTGCTTGACTACTTGGTGAAGGATACGGACGTCGTGAGCGCCGCGATCGCCTACGCCAACGAGTTGTCTGAGTTCTGCTCCCCACACTCGATGGCAACGATCAAAGATCAGATTCATCGCTCCGCGCTTTCGAGTTATGAAGACTCGGTCGTGGACGCGA
>PKXH01000098.1:0-416 GCA_003133405.1 Acidimicrobiaceae bacterium
CGGTAGTCAAACCAAAGAAGACTGACCGTTCCTCGGTAACGAGGCCGATACCACGAACCACTCGGCGATATAACGGATCGTGAATTGGCTCTCCGTGCCAGAGCACCTCACCGCGCAGTGGGGCGAGCACTCCGGCCAGGGTGAGCAGCGTGGTTGTTTTGCCCGCCCCGTTNNAGTAGCGCCAGCACTTCACCTGGAGCTACTTCAATATTCAAGTTGCGAACCGCCGCGAGGTCCCCGTAACCGGCGTCGAGGTCCCGAGTAGCGAGGACGGGCTCACGGGCGGTGATGCTCGGACCCGTCGCGACCTGGCTCGTCGGCCTGGAAGAAACCTCGTCAATCCTCATCGATCCGAGATCCGCTTCCAGGGGCTCGGCGACTAAGCCGGACGTCTCGTCGACTCCCATGTACGCGTC
>PKXH01000098.1:516-8184 GCA_003133405.1 Acidimicrobiaceae bacterium
CGGCTGGCTCGTCGAGCAGCAGCACCGACGGCCTCGCCGCGACAGCCCGAGCGATGGCCACCAGTCGTCTCCTTCCAAAAGGCAACTCTTCAGGTGAACGGTCGAGATCATTTTCGAGTTCCAGGGCGAGTGCGGCGCCCCCGGCCGTCGCTGAAAGTCCCTGACCGCCGGGGGCTATCAAGCCCACGAAGTACGCCAACATTCCATGAGTGTCCGACGCCACCCGCAAGTTGTCCGCCACCGTCATACCGGGAAATAATTCGAGAGTCTGAAACGTGCGCCCGATACCTCGGCGGGCACGTTGCACCGGGCTACGGTGGCCCAGAGTGCGGCCGCCGAGCAGAACCGAACCCGAAGAAGTTTTCACGAAGCCGGTAATCGCGTCGATGAGCGTCGTCTTGCCTGATCCATTGGGCCCAACCAGTCCCAAAATCTCGCCGGGGTCGACCGAGAGCGACACGTCCTTCACGGCGCGCACTCCACCGAAGTTAACGCTCACCCCATGTACTTCGAGGCGTTGGGGGGTCACCGGCTCAAAAGAGGTCATTTCGGCAGAAACGAGGGTCGCCCCGCTGGGAAGGGCCAGGCGCTTCTTGAATCGACGACGGATAATCCCTCCCCAAAAGGCGGCCGCTCCGTTGGGCACGGTAATGATCGTCGCGAGTGCCCCGACGCTGACAAGAAGTGCGATGACGAAAGTCGCGTCGCCACCCGGAAAGAGATTGCCGTATTCGTATTGCACTACGCCACCAACTTGGTTAACGCCGCCGATGACCACTCCCACGATATAGCCAATTCCGCCAATGACCGCTTGAAGCACGACACCGATCGAATTGAGCAAGGTGAAGGGAGTGAACACGACGATCGGGTTGCTAAACGCGAGCAAGATTCCGCCGACCGCGGCGATCGCCGATGAGAGGGCGAAGGCAAAGAGCTTCGCCCCAAACACGCCCACCCCCAACGACGCCGCGGCACGTTCATTGCCCCGCATGGCAACGAGCCGACGCCCTGCCACGGATCGACGCAGATTAGCAACGATCAACACGAGGACCACCAGTACGAGAATCACGAGAGTGGCGAAGCTCTTTGGGTGGTTGAGAGTGTCGAAGTGCAGCCCGAAGATCTCGAGCCCTCCGACCGTGGTTCCTAAATTTCCGCCGGTATAGACGCTATTGAGCAGTATTACCTGCTCGAGGGCGATACCGATTCCGACCGTAGCGATGGCCAGGTTGACTCCTCGGGATCGCAGAGCGATAAGACCCACGAAGAGTCCAATGCCAACGGCCACCGCGATGCCAACCAAAGCGGCCACGAGAAAAGGCAGCCCGTGGACGGCAACGAGCCGAGAAGACGCCCACGCTCCCATTCCGGCCAACGTGTACTGGGCCAAAGAGAGCTGTCCAGCATATCCGGCCAGCACCACGAGAGACAGAATGACGATCATCGCGAGCACTGAAGTCGTTATCGCGGCCACCCAGTTTGGCGAAACCAACCAGGTCGTCAACAAGGCGAGGGCCAGGACCGGAACGATGATCTTCACTCGAATGACGCCATCGCCCAGCGCCGCGGCCCGGTCAGTGATCTCACCGCGAATAGGCAGCGGGCGACCGCGTACGACGAGCGCGATGATGATGAGGAGGAACGGGGCGGCGGTCTGCCAACCGGGCGACGAGATGTAAAGGGCCATCTCAGACTGGATGATCCCTATGAGAAGCCCTCCGAAGAGGGCTAAGGGGAATGAAGTAAAGTTGGCGATCAGGGCGGCGGCCAACGTCGGGATGATGAGGAGGGTCAGTGCGCCCGCGTTGAAGACTCCGTTGACAGAGGCGATCAGAATGGCGCCGAGTGTGGCCAAGACCGACGCGATTGCCCAGTTCGATGCCGAGATCAAGTTCGGCGAGATGCCGAGCGCTCCGGCCGAGAGGGTATTTTCTGACACCGCGGAGGTGGCCAAGCCAAATCGCGTGTAGCGATAGACGGTACTCAAGATCACGGTCACGCCCACGGCGATCGCTAACAGGATCAAGCGATTGTCCAGGGCCACCGTGCCAAAGAGATGTACGTTGCGCGACGTCAAGATAGGGCCAACCGCCCGGATCCCATCTTGACTCGTGTTCTCGGCCAACTCCAAAATGAGCAACATCACGGCCAGTGTGCTCATCAGACGTGCCAGCGGCGTGGCGTGTCTCAACGGACGCATCACCAGCACGTGAATCGCCAGCCCCACGAAAGCGGCCATAATGAGAGACGCGGCCAGCGCCACTGCAACGGATTGCCCGTCGGAATCGTGCAGTTCAAAGAAAAGAAAGGCGCAGATCATTCCAACGGCGCATTGGGCGAAGTTGACGACCCCCGAGGCTCGATAGATCAAGACCAGGCCCTGGGCCGTCAGGGCGTACATCGCCCCGGCCCCCAGGCCCAACAGGGCGAACTCCAGTGGACCCACCCTGTTGGCCCTACAACCTGAGCACTTAGAGGGCGCCTACTACGGCAGCGTGTTCTTGATAAAGGGATCCATGAACTTCCCATCGAGCGGAACAAACACGCCGTTGTGGACCTTAGTCAATAAGACGTCATTGTTGTAAATTTCGAATCCGGGTATCGGCGACACCGACTTGGCAAAACTGATCGTCGGAAGCAGTCCGCTGCTAAACGTGATGCCCGGCATGGCTTTAAGGACGTTACTCGCGGTGACGTTCTTGAGAGTGAGGGCGACCTGCTTGAACAGATTGGTGGCAACCCACGCATTTTCCGACACGTCGACCTTGGCCGCTTTGGGATTGTACGCCTTCATCGACTTGTCGAAGGCCTTAACGGCGGCATTCGAGGTGTAGGTGGGCGGCAAGAAGAAGCACACGCCGTAGACACCCTCCAAGTCCTTGGCAAAGCCAGCCGTGATCGCGTTGCCCATGTTCGTGCAGTCACCGACCCAGGTGATGCCGGAAGTGTACCCGAGCTGTTCAGCCGTATTGACGAACCGGGCACCATCGGATGCAATCATACCGAGCAGCACGCTAGTAGTACCACCGGCCATGGTGGCTGCAACGTAGGACGACATGTCCGGCGCAAGCCCGGGAACCGCAACTTGATTGAGTATTTTCAAACCGTATGGTGCTAGCCCGAATCCGGCGAGAGTCGGTAATTCTGCACCGGACGCCCCAGCTACGTACGGCATAGAGACTTTGGTGTTCCCGGCCCACGCCGCCAGGTTCCCTTCGCCGGCAATCAGCGACACGCTACTAAGCATCGCGAAACAGGTCGCACAGGTGAGGTCAGCGGTCGTAACCGCGTAGTCGCCGAGGGAGGGAATGTGCGCGGCCGCGAGAATCGATAGGAATTGCGCCCCCTCGGTCGACAGGCTCCCGACAACCGCGGCCACCTTGTCCTTAACCATCAGGCGTCCGCACGCCGCGCCAGTATTGGGATTGCCTCCGTCATCACACGCCACCAACTTCAACGGGTGTCCATGGATACCGCCCGCTGCGTTGATCGTCTTGATTGCCGCGTTGATACCACCCTCCGCTTCCGTCAGGCTCAAAGTTGGCACAGTAGCAAGGGGGCCACCACTAATGTTCCCGATCAGAATCGGGGTCTTGGGGGTCTTGGAGACAGTCCCCGACGCGCCGTTCCCGAAACTAACAACCGTCGTGGCCATTAGTGCTGCCGTGGCCATAAGTATTGCCGCTCGGGCCTTGAATGTTACGCGCTTCTCGAATCTCATGACGCCCCCTTTTTTCCCTGTTGGCTTCTGGAATTTCACAATCAAAACTTTGAGGTGCGTGGCCAATTTCAAACACCCGTTCACATCTTTAGTACATGAAACACCCGCCGTCAAGTCAGGTCGTGCTAAAGATTCTTAGGCTCGCGGCTGAAGCCAAAAAAGTGGGCCACACCAGCCCACTGGATGACGGTCCATAGCCGCTAACGGCGTTAGCGGACCGACTCCCACGCCGAGCCCCCCAGGTGCCGCAACCTTGCCACGGCCAATAAACCCCCATCTCCGTGTGCATCGCCCGCAACCGGCCCGCGACGGCTCCTAGAGCCCGCGTTTCCGGATCATGTTGAACGGGTTACTACCGGCGACTCGACGAATGTAACCAGGATGATTATGAAACGAGAGGAATCGTCGACCCTGCATCTGACGGCCGACACCTTTCGCTGTACCCCCTCCATTCATTTCGCAATTCTCCCGCAACGGTGGTAACGGTGCGAAATGATGGTCCAGACGCACGACTTTGCGACGGCGGTCCAGTTACACCGCCGATCCGACGCTGTCACGTGCCACACCAAGACGGCGGCCGCTTCTCCACGAAAGCACGCGCTCCTTCAATCGAGTCCTTGCTGGCGGCGACGCGCGTTGCAATCTCGGTCTCGAGCGCGTACGCAGCCTGCATGCTTGGTGCCACCAAATTTTGCAACACTCTCCTTCGTGGCTCGGATGGATAGCGGCGCGTTCCGTGCGATGTGTCCGGTCCGCTCACGCGAACGCTTCATTAGCTGTTCTTCAAGAACAATCTCGTTCAGCAGCCCCAATTGCCGGACGCGCTTCGCGGACACCGCTTCACCCGTGAGCAAGAACTCCATCGCGACTGACCACGTGAGTTGCCGAGGAAGTCTGACGGCGGAGCCGCCACCCACCATGAGGCTCCGTCGTGGTTCAGTGAGGCCGAAGCGAGCGTGCTTGGTCGCTAGGCGAATATCCGTTCCGGCGAGCAACTCGAATCCGCCGGCGACGCACGGGCCGTTGACCACCGCGATGATCGGCTTATGAAGCTCGAGACCCTTGAGCAACCAGTCAAAGAGGACACCATCTGGCTGGCCATCGTTGTTCACGCCCACGGCTGACAGCGCATCCTGGGCATTGAGATGGCCGGAGGGAAAGGACGCCGCCAGATCGGCGCCCGCACAGAATGCGCGTCCCACTCCCGTAATGACGGCGACCCAATTGTTTGGATCAGCGGCGAAACGACGCCACGCATCGCCAAGCTGACGCATGTGGTCCAAGTCCAGGGCGTTGCGCCGCTCGGGCCTGTCGATGGTGATAACGACAACGTGGCCGCTGACTTGTTCGTACCGGATTGCCATCGGACCACAAGTACGCCACGAGCCAATACGTGTGAAGCCAACCAGTGTCCACCTATTGGTCAATATCAGCCGCCGCAGACTTCGAGGAAAAATCATTCAACGCACCCTCTGAAAACAGCTTGTCCGTCAGCTTCGAGGAGGGCGCCAGGCCGATGTGCGGTTTGTCACCGGTTGCTAACATCGCAGTCAAGAACATTCAAGAACCGTTGCGTGGGAGGTGCCGTGCAAAGCACGCATGAGGACGTAGTCGTCGAGGTACTCCAGCAGATGATCCGTAACGCTTGCGTCAACGACGGGTCACCCGACTCGGGCTTCGAGGCCCGCAACGTGGATGTGTTGCGAGCGCTGCTCGAAGGTCCCGGTATCGAAGTCGAGACTTACGAGTCGCGGCCGGGACGAAATAATCTGGTGGCCCGCATCGCCGGTAACAAGTCCGCTGCGCCGTCGATGTGCTGGCTTGCGCACACCGACGTCGTGCCGGTCAATCCCGACGGTTGGCACCACGACCCCTTCGGGGGCGAACTCATCGACGGAGACGTCTGGGGACGCGGCGCCATTGACATGCTTAATATGACCAGCTCGATGGCCGTGACGATGAGAAGGCTTGCCGATTCAGGCTTTCGGCCAGCCGGCGATCTCATCTTCGCGGCGGTGGCCGACGAGGAATCCGGCGGCACCTGGGGAGCGAAGTTCCTGGTCGACCGGCACCTCGACGCGATCCGCTCGGATTACGTCATTACCGAGTCTGGGGGGTTCCCGTTGCCGACGCCGTCCGGCACCGCGCTGCCGGTGCTGATCGCCGAGCGCGGACTGGTCTGGCCCACGATCACGGTCCGGGGGACACCCGGCCATGGATCGCTCCCCTACGGCACCGACAACGCCCTCGTGAAAGCGGCCGAGGTCGTGCGTCGCCTCGCGCAGTTCCGCCCGCCGGTGCGCGTCACCCAGGTCTGGCAAGACTTCATCGCCGGAATGGGGATGCCCGAGCCCGCCCGGGGAATGCTCACGAACGCCGACTCCCTGGATGGCGCCCTGGGCATGCTGCCGCCGAGCATAGCGAAACTCGCCTACTCCAGCACCCGTACGACGATCGCGGCTACCGGAATCGACGGCGGAACCAAGACCAACGTCATACCCGATTCAGTGAAAGTGAGTTTCGACGTGCGCATGCTACCCGGCGACTCCACCACGGACGCCACGACGATGTTGCGCGACGCCATCGGCGACCTGTTGCCTGACGTGACAATTGACATCGTCGATGCGGTGGAGCCGACCGAGTCACCGATGGACACGCCGCTGTGGGAGAGCCTCGGCCGTGTGGCCACCGCCTTTTATGCCGACAGCCACCTGCTCCCGATGCTGGGGGTTGGCGGCACCGACAACCGATGGATGCGACCGACCGGGGCGGTCGGCTACGGTTTCGGCCTCTTCAGCCGAAAACTTGCCCTCGAGGACTTAGCCACGATGGGACACGGCGACAACGAGCGCATCGACGTCGAGTCGATACATATGGTTACCGCCATGTGGGAATCACTCGCGCGCGACTTCCTCAGCTAGACGCCTCGTCCCAGACGTCGCTCTTGTTTAACTGGTGATAACACTCTCACGTTCATTGAATTTGGGCCCTCAGTCGGTCTACTCTGCGAGATGGATCCACACGTAAGGTGTCGCGGTGCCGATGAGTTTGGTCCGTACCCCGACCATTGACGAGTCCACGTGAGCTGACTGACCCGCGGACGCTACTGCCCACGACGCACTTCACGCGTTAGGACGTCTCGCCGACAAGTTGGCCAGACTGATCCACGAGCACGAAAGAACGTCGCGAAAATTTGGCGCCATAGTCTTAGTCACGACGGAGCCGGGTGACAACTCAGATGCGCAACTCCGCCGCCGGCGGGCGCAGTCCTGACCAGGGGTGAGCGGCTTCGATCTGGCCAGAAACCTGGAGCAGCGTCAATTCGTCAGTTGGACGCCCTACGAGCTGTATCGCGACGGGCAACCCACGGTGGTCTATGGTCCACGGGATCGAGACGGCCGGTTGGCCGGTCGTGTTCCACAACCCGGTGAAGGGCGTGTAGGCCCATAGCCGCATGACACCGTCGTAAGTGAGATCGGCGAACTCACCGACCATGGGCGGAGGTTGTGCGACGGTTGGAGTGAGCAGAAGGTCGTACCGCTCAAAGAACTGCACTACGTGCCGACAGGCGCGGATGACCCGCTCTTGGGCCGCCATCACTTGGCTTGCGCTCACTTGACGACCTCGCTCGATCAAACTTCGGGTCCAAACGGTCAGGGTCTCCTCCGCTGGAACATCGTCGCGAGCCGCCCACGCCCCCGCAAAGATCAAGGCGAGGTCTGTCATCATCGAGCTGTCCCCACCCGCGAAAGTGGGCAGATCCACCTCTTCCACTACGTGGCCGAGTCCTTCGAGCACCTGTGCCGCGTCGGCGACGGCGTCCATCCACGCCTCGTCGACGGGAAGGTCGGGATCGGCAGTACGTGCGTTAAAGGCGATTCGCATCCGGCCCGGTGACCGTGTCCATCCGGCACCGAACGCTAAAGGCGGCGGCGGCGCCCAGAATG
>PKXH01000058.1 GCA_003133405.1 Acidimicrobiaceae bacterium
TCGACGTGCTAGCGATCGACTCTTCGTACCAAAGGATGGAGGCTTCGCCGCTCGGATTGGGGTCACGCCATCGAAAACCCGCGGCCCTTGCGAGTTGCTTCAGTCCCAGAGGACCATCGGTTTGAATTTGGCGTTTGGCGAGTTCGTGGAGATCGATCCATTGCGGCGGCTCGGTGCGGCGAAAGAGGGACAGGTCAATGGCCGTCGGTCCATTTTCAAGTGGGGGATTGACGGCGCGATTCATCGCGCCGTCTTCGGCTTGAGCCCAGAAGCAATACGCGGCGAAAGTGTGCGCCTGTTCGAGGCAAGTGCGCCGAAGTTGGTCCAACCACGACCACAGCTCAGCGAAGATGGTGGCCTCCGCGTCGTGGGTCAGTTCGCCCCATTCGGCGAAGGCCCGGTAACCCGTGGGGATGTCGTTCATCGGGCGATTCACTGTGACGTACGCTCCCCAAAGATAGGTGGCGTCCTCGTAGCTTTCCATGTCGACGTCAACTTCGACGTCCGCTCGCACGCAGCCCATGTGCTCCGCCTCGACGATGCGCAGTGCCGTGCCCCGCTCGTGAACTCGCGCGCGGTAGATCAAATCGTCCAGTTTGTCAATGGTGCGCCCGAGGAACTCCTCTGATTCGTGACGTTCGAGTGGATTGATCGTCTTATGGCGTGCGCGGCGAGCGCGATGGGGATCGAGAAGGGCTAGTTGGGCGCGGGTTTTCAGACCGTGGTCTCTCAACAACAGTTGTTGATCGGCCGTGGTAAAGCGAACCAGTGACACGTCATCGATCTTTTCGAGTTGTGCTTCGCAGTACTGGCTGTAGGGACAGGCCGGACAGTCGCGATGCCAGTAAGGGGCGGTGGGGAAATTGGCACCCGAGGTGACCCACTGGTCATGCGCTTCGAGCACGTCGAGACGTTCTTGATACAACTTGTCGTAGGTCGTGAGATTGAAACGCGGGTACCCGTCTCCGGCTAGGTCAAACCACCAAAGTCGCCGGTGTCGATCGATGACGCCTCCCCTCGCGCTCGCTTCGGCGTGGCCCAGCGCGCCCAGCACGCGCGTGGCGTGAGCGAGCGCGAGGCCCGAGCGGGTCATGGGCAGCGCCGAACGGGTCCCGACGCCGTCGCGATAGGTGGCGTCACTGGGACGGAGTTGCTCGAGTGAGCCTTCGAGCGTGCGCCGCGTACTCGCCACCTCGACGACTTCGTGATTCTTTATGAGGAGCGGCGCGTACGTAAAGTGTTCGTTCACCCGTCCGACGCGCACCACGGCGTGCACGGACGCGGCGCGTCGACCCACCTCATCGTTCGAGAGTCGCGGCATCAAGATCAGCTCGCAACCCGAGAGTAATAGGGCGGCGGTATCGTCAAGATTCTTCGGGGAGGGCGCGTCGGGGTGTAGAAGACGAAGCAGCTCGAGGGTCGAAAGGAGGTGTTCGCGCGCGTTGCGACGACGACGAGCCATTTCCACGGTAACGAGTGGCGCTTCGTACGCGAAGGGCTCGCCTCGACTTAATGCGACGCGGTGCACACAGGTGAGTATCTCGTCACCTCGAAGGTACTCCGTCACAGATGAAGCCTACGAGGCGGTGGGCCGTTCATTACGCCAGCTACTCCAAAGACCGGCGTACTCGCCGTGGAGCGCGACGAGTTCATCGTGGGTGCCTAGTTCGGCCACTACGCCGTCGATCACGACGCAGACGCGGTCGGCATCGTGCGCGGTGTGGAGTCGGTGCGCGATGGCGATCACCGTTCGCCCCGACAAGACCGCACTGAGCGAACGCTCGAGATGTCGCGCGGCCCTCGGGTCAAGCATGGCCGTCGCCTCGTCGAGAACCAGCGTGTGGGGATCGCTTAAGACCAGTCGGGCCAGCGCCAACTGCTGGGCTTGGCCGGGCGTTATCGGGTAACCCGTTGTGCCCAGTTCAGTGGCGAGGCCTTCGGGCAAGTGTTGAACCCACTCGAGCGCGTCAACCGCGGCGAGGGCGCCGACGATGTCACTCTCGGACGCGTTGGGATTGGCGAGAGCCAAGTTATCGCGCACGGTGCCAATGAAGATGTGGTGCTCTTGGGTCACGAGGGCCACGTGTCGACGAAGATTCGCGAGTGGCATCTGGGCGAGTTCGACCTCGCCCACGCGTACCGAGCCAATTCGGGGCGCGTCGATGCCCGCGAGGAGTCGACCGATTGTGGACTTACCGGCGCCCGAGGGTCCCACGATGGCGAGGCGCTCACCGGGTCGTACGGTCAGCGTCACGCCATTCAAGACGTCGTGGCCCTCGCGATAGGCGTAGTGCACGTTGTCCATGGTGATCGTTTCGTTGGTGGGCTCGGGCCCCTTGAGTGGTCGATCGTCCTTGACGACCGAGACGCCCACTAAACGGGCCAGCGAAGTTTGGCCAATTTGCAGTTCGTCGAGCCACGAGACGATCCGGTCGAGGGGGTCGTTGATCTGTACCACGTAGAGGGTCACGGTCGTGGCGGCACCGATCGAGACGTGTCCGTTGATAGCCAACCAACCACTCCACGCCAAGGTCACGGCAATCGCAATCGCGAACGCGCCCTCGACCGTGGGAAACCACACCATTCGTAGTAACAGTGTGTACATCTCGGAGTAGAAGGACTCACGTACGTTGTCTTCGATGCGCTCGGATTGGCGGACGCCTAGTTGATGCGCGTCGATGGTGCGAGCCCCCTCGGCGGTTTCGGCGACCGAGCCCGACATCGTCGCGTAACTAATGCGTTCACGCCGATAGCCGGGCGTGGCGTAACGAAGGTAGTAACGAGTGGAGAAGTATAGGAACGGCAGCGAGACCAGACTCGCCACGCTCGCCAGTGGACTGACCAACAACATCGCGACCAAAGTTAAGATGGCCTGAAGGATCGCGACGAGCCACTCGGGCATGGCGAAGCGCACGGTTCGAGAGAGCGACTCCATGTCGTTGGTGGTGCGACTCAAGAGGTCACCGGTGCCCGCCCGCTCCACTTCGACCAGGGGTAGCGCCAGCACGCTCTCGAGGAACTCTTCACGGAGTTGCGCGAACACGGTTTCGCCCAGGACGTAGCTTCGACGGCGTGCGAAGTAGGTGAGGACGGCGTAGGCGAGCGACGACACCACCAGCGTGCCAACGTAGATCGTGATTTTGAACGAGGTGAGTTCATGTTTCGACGCGAAATTCGTGATCTCGCCGATTACCCAGGCGGGGATGAGGGCCATGATCGCGGCGAGCGCGTAGACGGAGAGCATCCGAGCCAGCGCACGGCGATGCTGGCGGATCAGGACGCGCGTGTAGGCGAGAACGACTTGAGTGCTGGCGACGGGCAACTGCACTAGATGTCCTCGCGTAAGACGATCTGGCGATACTTCAAGGAGCGTGCGACCAGTTCTTCGTGGGTACCGTGCTCGACGACGCGGCCATCGAGGACGAGGTACACGACGTCCATCTTTTCGAGCAGCAAGGGACTGGTCGTGGCGACGAGCGTCGTGAGTTCGCCGCGTACCTCTCGAAGACGAGCCGCAATGCGTCCTTCGGTGTGGGTGTCGACCGCCGAGGTTGGTTCAACCAAGATCAAGGTCTCCGCGTTGGTCAAAAAGGCGCGCGCCAGGCTTAAGCGTTGGCGTTGGCCACCCGAGAATCCTCGACCGCGTTCTTCGACGGTGGTCGATAGACCGTCTTCGAGCGCGTCGAGCACGTCGAGCGAGCTGGTCGCTTGGAGGACGTCATAGATTCGCTCGTCGTCGACGGGACCGTGGGGCATGAGCTCTCCACGCAGTTCGCCCGAAAAGAGTCGAGGCTCGATCTCACTAACAACAATGTGCGAACGAACGTCGCCCAGGGAGAACGAAGTGATGGGCGCGCCGTTGACGAACACGCCGTCGGCGTCAGACACGAAGTGCCCGAGACGATCGACCAAGAGCGCCGCCTCGTCGGGGGTCACCGTGACGAGGGCCGCGAGTTGGCCCCGCTCGATACTCAGACCACTTCGTCGGTCCTCGAGACGGTAGAGCCGAGCGGGCCACGCCAACGGGCGTTCGGGATCGGTGACCGTGGGCTGCACGTGCAAAATGCGAAGCACGCGGCCCGCGCCCACGTACGCCCGCGTCGACATGATGATGTAGTCAATGGCCGTGCGTAGCGGAGTGGTGAGAAACGTGGTGTACCCAAAGAAGGCCACCAACTGACCCGGTTGGAGTGAACCGTTCATGACGTCGCGCGCGCCAAGGAACGTCACCAGTCCGGTCAAGATGGCCGGTAACAGCACCTGGCCCGATTCGAGACCGGCTTGGGGCGCGGCGATGCGCGTGCCCGCGACGCGAACCCTTTGACTCTGCTCGCGGTAGTTCTTCAAGAAGACCTCTTCGCCGCCGACGCCTCGAAGAATCCGCAGTCCCGCGACGGTGTCAGCGCCCAGCGATGCGAGTCGTCCGGCGGCTTCGCGCTGGGCGGCTTGGGTGTCGTGCAGCGGTTTCATCAGAGGGGTTGTCAGGGCGCCAAGGATCGGCACGCCCAAGAGCACGATGAGGCCGAGTTGCACTGACGTGGAAAGCAAGATGAACGACACGACGATCCACGCGACGATGGCGCCGGCGAACCGGGCGAAACTGTCGTACGACCCGCCAATGCGCATCGCGTCCGCGGCGACGGTGTTGACGATGTCGCCGGCGGGGATCTCGTCGGTCAACGCGGTGCCGGTCTTGGCGACGTGGCGGCCGATGAGTTGCACCGTGCGATAAGTCGCGTTCATCCAGTTGGTGACGGCGAGCTGGTGGCGAAACGCCCCACAGAACGCTTGAATGATGCCCAAGGCGATGACGACCGCGACCCATTTGAACAGTTCGGTGTCGTTGTGGCGCTCGACGCCGTGATCGATGGCCGCGCCGACCGCGGCCCACACCAACGCCTGAGAGACCATCCAGCCGATGCCAAAGAGGGCGTTGAGCGTCAAGAGCCAGCGCTGGTGTCGCGCCAGCCATACCAGGTAGCGAAACGGCGTTCTCGTGTCAGGCGTGCCCGGCTCAGCTATCGGGAGCTCGCGATAGGGCAGGTGCAGCACGGTTCAATCTTTCAAGTAGTTGGTTAGTAATAAAGAAGCGGATGGTGAGTCGACCTATAAGCGGGGTTCTGTCCGCCTTCCAAAGGAAGGTTGGGCGGCCATCCATCTAAGCGATCTACCTCGGGAGTGCCTCGTACTACGAGGCGCGCGGGCTGCCTCCCATGTTTGATCTTGCTCCGGGTGGGGTTTACCGAGCCACCTTGGTTGCCCAAGGTGCTGGTGCGCTCTTACCGCACCGTTTCACCCTTACCTGTGCTTGGTTGCCCAAGCCATCGGCGGTCTTTTCTCTGTGGCACTTTCCTGCACGTCGCCGCGACTCACGTTTCGCGAGCACCCTGCCCTATGGAGCCCCGACTTTCCTCGCCACCTGTTGCCAAGCGGCGCGGCCACCCAGTCGACTCACCATCCGTTTCCAGTTTGACACAACTTTTCCGTGACATCAAGCCACGGGGCGAGATGACGATCGGACGATAGCCTCACCTCGTGGTCAATGTCACCGAGCGCGACGAGCCGGTCCTGGAGGTCGGCGAGTTCTACGAACTGCTGACCGCGCATCTCGAATCGAGTTTTGGACGGCGCCGCCCCCACTGGGTTCGAGGAGAGATCGCCAAGGTCTACGAAAAGGGTCACGTGTACGTGGATTTGGTCGACGCCGGATCGGCGTCGAGCGACACCAAGCGACCCGTCCTTAACGCCCACTGCTGGGCGACGCCGTGGGCGGCGCTGAAACGCCGGCTCGGGGCCGAGGGCGTCACCTTAAAGGTCGGCATGGTCGTGAGCTTTTTTGGCTACGTCGACGTGTACGCGCCCCAGGGGAAGATCGGCTTCTCCATCACCGAGATCGACGTGGAGGGGCTCTTGGGCGACGTCGCGCGTCGCCGTCTCGAGCTGATCGCGCGACTGCGCGAGGAAGGGCTGATGGATCTTAATAAGGCGACGGGGTTGTCGGCGGTGCCCCTGCGTGTGGGATTGGTCGCGAGTCCGGGCACCGAGGGCTTTCAGGACTTCACCGGACAGCTCTTGAACTCGGGTTTCAGTTTTGAGATCGTGCTCGTACGGTCCCTGGTTCAGGGCGACGCGGCGCCGCCGCAAATCGTGCGCGCGGTGAAAACCCTCGACGATCACGGCGTCGACGTGATCTGCATCGTGCGCGGCGGGGGATCCAAGGGCGACCTCGCGTGTTTTGACGACGAAGGCGTCGCGCGCGCAATCGCGACGTCGAGGACCCCCGTCTTCACCGGCATCGGACACACCGGCGACGAGTCGGTGGCCGATCTGGTGGCGCACACTCGATCGATCACGCCCACCAAACTGGGTGAGGAGATCGTCGGCATCGTGAGCGTCTGGTATGAAGAGCACCTGCGGTACCCGGCGCAGCGCCTGCTGGACGCGTCGAATGACGTGCTCGACGAAGCCGTGGACTATCTCGGCGAGCGTCGTCGCACGATGATATTTGCGGTGCGTGATCGCTTGCGGGCGGAGGAACGTCATCTGGTCGCCACTCGAGAGAGGTTGGCCATCCAGGGCCGTCATCTCGTCGCGTCCGCCGCCCAACTACTCGCGGGCCACCGCCAGCTCTTGGCGGCCTACGATCCAACGCGGCGCCTCGCCCAGGGTTGGTCTATCGTGACCGATGTCCGCGGCGCCGTCGTGAAGTCACTGCGTGGCGTCACCCTCGGCGACGAGGTCCACGTCCTCGTGAGCGACGGATCGTTCACGTCACAGGTCACCGACATAAAGGGAGCGCCGTCATGAGCAACGTCAGCGATTGGAATGAAGCAGCCGGTGAGTTGAACGCGATCGTGGCATCCTTTGACGAGGGCGAAGTCTCGGTCGACGATCTCTTCGCGAAATTGGAAAGGGCGACCACCATCATCGAAGCGCTGGAGGCGCGCCTGGCGCTCACCAAGGCCAAGGTCGAGGAGTTGACACCGCGTATCGCCAAGGTGGCGGACAGCGAATGAGCGAACGACTCTATTTCCGCCAGTTGCTGGCCGGTCGTGACTTTGCTGTCGGCGACGAGATCGCCACGTCGATGCGTAACTTCATCTACGCCTTCGGCGATCGCGAATCGGGCGACGCCGTGCTGGTGGACCCCGCGTATCGCCCCGACGAGCTCGTCGAGATGGTCGCGGGCGACGGCATGAACCTCCGGGGCGTCATTGCGACGCACTTCCACCCCGACCACGTGGGCGGCACGCTCATGGGCCAGCAACACGTGGCGGGCGTCGCAGAGTTACGAGAGATTGTCGAAGTACCCATTCACGTCCAAACTGAGGAGGTCGAGTGGATTTCGGCCCGCACTGGATTGGGCGAGGACGCCTTCACGGCTCATCACCACCGTGACGTGCTGTCGATCGGCGACTTAGAGGTGACGCTGTTGCACACGCCCGGTCACACGCCGGGCAGTCAGTGCATTCTCGTCGAAGGACGCCTCATGAGCGGCGACACGCTGTTCATTGATGGCTGCGGGCGCACCGATTTTCCCGGCGGCGACGCGCTCGAGATGTATCGGTCCTTGAGCGAACGGCTCACTGAGATCGACGACGACACCATCCTCTACCCGGGTCATCTGTACTCGCCCGAGCCGTCACTGTCGATGGGGATGGTGCGCGAGCGCAACTTCGTGTTGGCCCCGCGAAGCCGCGAGCAGTGGCTCGCGTCATTTGGCACGTGAGTCAACTTCGTTCCTCAGATCACGTCATCGTGGTGGGCGCCGGTCTCGCGGGTTGGCGGTTCGTTGAGTCACTGCGCGCCGAGGGTTTCCAAGGGGCGATCACGCTGGTGGGTGATGAGCCGTACGCCCCCTACGATCGGCCGCCGCTCTCCAAACAGGTGCTGACGGGCAAGTGGGAAGTGGAAGAGGCGACCCTGGCGTCGCCCCAGCAGCTGGCTGAATCCGGCGCGACGCTGCGCCTCGGGGTGCGCGCCAACCAACTCGACGTCGAGGCGACTTCGGTGCGTCTCGCGGACGACTCGCTACTCGTCGGCACGCACGTCGTGCTCGCCACGGGCTCGAGAGCTCGTCCGCTCTCGTTCGCCGCGTCGGGGGCGCTGGCAACGTTACGCAATCGAGACGACCTCGTTCACCTCGATGGGGTCATCGGATCCCTTGGGCCAGGGAGCGCGGCGGCGGTCATCGGCGGTGGCTTCGTGGGCGCCGAAGTCGCGACCTCGATGAAGGCACGCGGGCTTACTCCCATCGTCCTCGAAGCGGCGGAACGTCCATTAATCGCGGCCCTCGGTGAGGAGGCGTCCACGTGGCTCTTACCCCTTGCGGCGAACGCTGAGGTGGAACTTCGGACCAACCAGCGTCTCGATGACGTGAGGAAGGTCAATCGCGGTTTTATTCTGGACTTCGACGACGGAACGGATTTGCCCGCGAAGATGGTTCTCGCCGCGGTTGGCTCGTCACTCGATCTTGGGTGGCTCGCGAACTCTGGACTCACGCTCGACGACGGGGTGGTGGTCGATCGCGATCTTCAAGCCGCTCCCCAGGTGGCGGCCATTGGCGACGTCGCACGTTTTGTCCTGCGCAGCGCCATTGGCGATGAAGCGATACGCGTCGAACACTGGCAGATCGCCACCGAACACGCTGGGGAACTTGCGCACTTTTGGATGAGCGGCGAGCGCGCCAGTCACGTGATGGTGCCGTATTTCTGGTCCGATCAGTACGGCGAGAAGATTCAGATGCTCGGTCACCCCCACCCGAGCGACGAGGTAGTAATCGTCTCGGGCAGTCCCGAGGAGGGGCGCTGGCTGGCGCTCTATTCGCGCGATCGCCTCATATCGGGCGTGTTGTCCCTCAGTCATCCGAGGCACCTGGCGCTCGCGAAGCCCCTGCTGGAGTCGCCGATCGCCCTCGACGACGCGCTTCGTCGCGCGCCGTGGCTCGCTTAGAACGAGACGGCCGAGAGCTCGGGGATCGTGCGCTCCACCCGCTTGACGGTTTCGCGCCACTGGGCGCGAGACGACAGACGTTCGTCGTCGCTGAGCGACGGAATGGCCACGTACGCCGGGGACCAGAGGCGCTCGACGTCTTCGAGGGTGAGGCTCCCCGCACTGACCAGCGCCATGAGACCCGCGCCGCGGGTCGTGGCTTCGCGCTCGGAAGAGACCGCGACCGGGCGGCCCGAGTAGTCGGCGAGCAGTTGTACGAAGAGACGATTGGCACTCATGCCCCCATCGACGCGCAACTCGCTGAGTACCGTGCCGATCTCTTGTTCGGCTGCTTCGAGCAGATCGGCGCCGCGTTGGGCGATGCCCTCTAAGACCGCGCGAACGAGATGAGCGCCGCTCGATCCGCGGGTCAGTCCAAAGAAGGCCCCACGCGCCCCGAAGTCCCACTGGGGCGTACCGAGGCCAGAAAAGGCGGGCACGAACGAGACTCCGTCGGACGAAGGGACGGAGGACGCCAACTCCTCGCTCCGGTGGGGCGTGTCAATGAGTCCGAGTTCGACCAACCATTCGACGCACGACCCGGCGCTCAGAATGATGGCTTCGAGGCCCCACGTCGCTTGTTCGTGGCGACTACGAACGACGGTCGGGTAACAGCCCGACGCGAAGCGATTCAAGGAGGTCGGCGCGTGGTCACCGTGGACCATGTCGAGCATGGCGCCGGTACCAAAGGTGATCTTGGCGCCCTGGCGAACACATGACTGACCAAAGAGCGAGGCCGGCTGATCACCGACCATGGCGAGGATCGGGGGAGCGCCGCGTAACGCACTCGCGACGCCAAAGGCGCCCATCGTGTCGACCAGACGGGGCAGCATGACGTCGTCGAGATCGAGCGCACGAAGAACTTCCTGGTCCCATCCGCTCAAGGTGCGTTGGACGAGACCGTTCACGCTGGCGTTCGAGCGATCGGTAGCAAAGGTGGCACCCTCACTGAGGTGCCAGGCAATCCAGGTCTCGATGGTCGCGACGCGTAGGTCCTTCGCCCGGCGACCAGATTGATTGACCAGCCAGCGAATCTTCGTCGCGGACTGGTTGGGCGCGAGGCGAAGTCCTTCGCCTTGTAGAACCAGACAGTCGAGCACGGTGCGAAGGTCCTGCCAGCTGAGCGCCGGTCCCACGGCCTGGCCAGTTTCGGGATCAAAAACGATGGTCGTGGCGCGTTGATTGGTTAGACCCACCGCGTCACAGGGTCCGCCCTCGTTGAGGGTGCGCGCGGCCAATTCGAGCGACACTCGCGCAATCTCGGCGGGATCCAACTCAACCTCACCCGGTGCGGGCGAGCGCACCGTGAGGCGTTGTTGATTCACCTGGGTCACCACACCGCGCTCATCGACCATCGCCGTTCGAACCGACGACGAGCCCACGTCGATCGCGAGGGCCCTTACCACGGGGTGCCCCCGAGTCCCAAGACGCCGGGGTTCATAATGTTGAAAGGATCGAGTTGCGCCTTGATGCCTTCGAGAATTGAAAAGGCGTCGCCGAGCGCGTCGGCCACGAAGCGAGCGCGATTGCGCCCGATCCCGTGGTGGTGGCTAATGACGCCGCCTGCCCGCAGGACTTCGTCCATGGCCGCGTCCCACGCACCGCGATAAAAAGCGGTGGGGTCATCGACCGGCTGGCCCACGAAGGTGAAGTAGAGGCAGGCGCCGTCGAGGTACGCGTGGGACTGATGCACGGACACCATCACCATTCCCTCGCGAGCGCGTAGCGCGTTGATGACCCCTTGGTGCAAGGAGTCGAGAATCGCCCAGGGACCGGCGACCTCGATCGTGTCGACGACCAGGCCGCGCTCCCATAGCGGTGCCAACGCGCTGACGTCGTTTCGATGTGTGAGCCAGCGCTCGACGAGCGAAGGGTCGAGTGGCGTGGCCTCGACGCACTCGGCGTCGACGACCTCGAAGGTCACGTCGACGAAGTGCGTCTCTCCCTCGTCGAGCACGATCAACGCGCAGCCCTCGAGGTCAAAGCTCCGTTTCGACTCGGTCTCGTCGTAGAGCCGAAGGACGGCCGGACGCGCGTCACGCTGAAGGATTCGCCGGCACGCGTCCAATCCGTCCGCGAAGCCCTTAAAGAGATACGCGCCGCGTCGTTCGCTCGGGGCCAGGGCGTGTACGAGAAGGGTGGCTTCAGTAATGACGCCCAGCGTGCCCTCGGAACCGATGAAGAGTTGCAAGAGATCGGGCCCGATGGCTTGACGCGGACCGTGACCACCGAGCGTGATGACCTGGCCACTGGCGAGCACGACCGTGAGGGCGCGCACCATGTCTTCGATCTTGCCGTAGC